>NZ_JOJF01000016.1:0-140608 GCF_000720265.1 Nocardia sp. NRRL WC-3656
CAAAAATGTCCGTCACCCTCACGGGGGGAGGATGAACGGAACCAAAATAAATATTTGGCACTGACATTCATCGACACACTATTGAGTTCTCAAAGAACACACGCACCAGCAATCTCGCGGGATTCTTCCCGGTCGATCGGTTGGGCAACTTTTACAGCTTAGCTCAGCCAGAAGTTCCCGACCAAATCGGGGTCCCTCTTACCGAACCAGTGTGATTGTCAGGCGCTCCTCGTCCGACCTCGTTGTCCCGGGCCTCTCGGCTCCGGGTCGGTGTCCGTGTCGCTCTGACCTGGAATAAGTTACGTGCCAACCGCATTCGAAGTCAAATCGCCTGGTCATCCGGCCTAACGACGCACATCGGATGCGCTCGCAACACCATTCACAACATCGGCGCCGGCGAGAATTCCGACCGTCGGCCGAAGCTCGCCCCGAAATGCCGGAAGCCGGCCCGCGGTGGGTGCGGGACCGGCGTCCGATCGCTATTCGGGATACGCGTCTCGGGGATACGCGACGATTTCGGCTGCGAGTCAGCCGTTGCAGCGCGACGCGCTGATGACAGCGGGACCCGAACCGTCCGAACTCAGGTTCGGCGGGCGATCCGGGCCCAGCGCCGCGATCGCGTTGCGCTCGGCCTCCTGCAGGGTGGCACCGGTTCCGACGGCATGAACGTCGTCACGCCTGGCGACCGCCCCGCATCCGTCGACGAAGCGAAGGATGGTCGCGCAGCCGGGCGCCCCCTTCGACCCGCACACGTCCACCGCATCCCGGTCGGCCGTGTCCTGATCGGGCGCGTTGACGACACTTCCGATGTGCGAGCCGTCGTCCATTTCGTAGGAGATGGCGAACGCGCCGTACAGGTGGCCGTCCAGTCGACGCAGACGTTCGACCGCCGAAACGCCGGTAGCCGGCCCGCCCGAAGGCGGACCGGCTACCGGTTCGAAAGGTGTTGATGGAAGGCAGGACTCAGAAGTCCATGCCGCCCATGCCGCCGGTCGGGTCGCCGACAGGAGCGGCGGCCTTCTCCGGCTTGTCGGCCACGACGGCCTCGGTGGTGAGGAACAGCGCGGCGATCGACGCGGCGTTCTGCAGCGCCGAACGGGTGACCTTGACCGGGTCGGCGACACCGGCGGCCAGCAGGTCCTCGTACTCGCCGGAGTCGGCGTTGAGGCCCTGGCCGGTCGGCAGGTTGGCGACCTTCTCGGCGACCACGCCGGGCTCGAGGCCGGCGTTGAAGGCGATCTGCTTCAGCGGCGCGGCCAGCGCCACCTTCACGATGTTCGCGCCGGTGGCCTCGTCACCGGTCAGCTTCAGGTCGTCCAGCGCCGGGCCGGCCTGCAGCAGCGCCACACCACCACCGGGGACGATGCCCTCTTCGACGGCGGCCTTGGCGTTGCGCACCGCGTCCTCGATGCGGTGCTTGCGCTCCTTGAGCTCCACCTCGGTAGCGGCGCCGGCCTTGATCACCGCAACACCGCCGGCCAGCTTGGCCAGGCGCTCCTGCAGCTTCTCGCGGTCGTAGTCCGAATCCGAGTTCTCGATCTCGGTGCGGATCTGGGCGACGCGACCCGCGATGGCCTCGGCATCACCGGCACCGTCGACGATGGTGGTCTCGTCCTTGGTCACCACGACCTTGCGGGCGGTGCCCAGCAGATCGACGGTGGCGGTCTCCAGGTTCAGGCCGACCTCTTCGCTGATGACCTCGCCACCGGTGAGGATGGCGATGTCGGCCAGCTGCGCCTTGCGGCGGTCGCCGAAGCCCGGGGCCTTGACGGCGACGGACTTGAAGGTGCCGCGGATCTTGTTCACGACCAGGGTCGACAGGGCCTCGCCCTCGACGTCCTCGGCAATGATCAGCAGCGGCTTACCGGCCTGGATGACCTTCTCCAGCAGCGGCAGCAGGTCCTTGACGGTCGAGACCTTGGAACCGACCAGCAGGATGTAGGGGTCCTCGAGGACCGCTTCCTGACGCTCGGCGTCGGTGACGAAGTAGCCCGAGATGTAGCCCTTGTCGAAGCGCATACCCTCGGTCAGCTCCAGCTGGAGGCCGAAGGTGTTGCTCTCCTCGACGGTGATGACGCCTTCCTTGCCGACCTTGTCCATGGCCTCGGCGATCAGTTCACCGATGGACGCGTCGCCGGCGGAGATGGCCGCGGTGGCAGCGATCTGCTCCTTGGTCTCGACCTCCTTGGCGGTGTCGAGCAGCTTGGCGGTGACGGCCTCGACGGCCTTCTCGATGCCGCGCTTCAGACCCAGCGGGTTCGCACCGGCCGCGACGTTGCGCAGACCCTCGCGTACGAGCGCCTGAGCGAGCACGGTAGCGGTGGTGGTGCCGTCACCGGCGACATCGTCGGTCTTCTTGGCGACCTCTTTGACCAGCTCGGCGCCGATCTTCTCGTAGGGGTCCTCCAGCTCGATCTCCTTGGCGATGGACACACCATCGTTGGTGATCGTGGGGGCGCCCCACTTCTTCTCCAGGACAACGTTGCGACCCTTGGGGCCCAGCGTCACCTTGACCGCGTCGGCGAGGGCGTTCAGACCCCGCTCGAGACCGCGACGGGCCTCTTCGTCGTACGCAATTGTCTTGGCCATTGCGTTGAGATCCTCCACATGTATATGGGGCTGACACACAGAGCGACCGCAGGTTGGATCGCCCCATTACGCTGGCCAGGTACGGTGCCCGCGACGGACGACCGAGGGTGTCTGGGAACCCGGTCTCACCTGCCCGACCTAGCACTCACTGGTCGAGAGTGCCAGGACCTTTCTAGCACTCGACGGTACCGAGTGCAAGGTTACGGACCCGATGGCCGCACCGTTCGCAATCGGCGATATCGGCTGCACGGTGCGATATCCGGGCGGGCACGCTCACGTATCGTCGGTGACCCGCAGCGCCAGGGCGACGAAGGCGTCGGTGCGGCGCTCCTCCGGACTGCGCGGTTCGCCGCGCTCCACGGTCACCTGCTCGGCGTCGTGAAGCAGCAGTTCCGCCTCGATTCGCATAATCGCCCGGATGAACGGGGGCGCCACTTCGGGCGGCAGATCGCCGTTGACGATGTAGCTGCCGTCCGGGCCGTCCTCGGTCTCGACATAGGACAGCGCGCGCAGCAGGTCTGCGCGTAGTTCCCCCGCGATCAGGTCGGAATCCGATCCATCCGCCATAGCAATATCGTATCCGGACCACCGAACACCTCATCAGCCCCACAACTGCACAGCCGTATCGGCGAGTGAGCGGGTACGGCGTGGCCACCGCGGAATCGGGCACGGCCTGGGCGGATTCGGGGGCGCATTCCGGGCCGCGGAACCCGCCGCGACGCGGCGAGTCGCGCCGGGCCGGATATCGCGACGACGGCCGGCGTGCCGAATCGGGACGCCGGCGAGCATCGATCAGGCACTCGGCGCGGCCGGCGGCTGCGGCGGAGCGGGTGGCGCGGGCGGAGCCGGCGGCTGGGGTGCATCCACCGGATTCGGCGGCATGAACTGAGCGAGCTGGGCGACGAGATCGCGTTCGATATCCGTCTTGGTCAAGCCGAGTCCCGACAACACGCCGCTGCCGTCCTCCTGCTCGAGCAACGCGAGTAGCAGGTGTTCGGTGCCGATGTAGTTGTGGCCGAGCCGAAGCGCCTCGCGGAAGGTCAACTCCAGAGTCTTGCGGGCACTCGCGGTGTACGGGATGAGGGCGGGAACCTCGTCCACCGCCGTCGGCAGCGCCGCTGTCGCCACCCGGCGCACCGCGTCCAGCGAGACTCCCTTGGCGACGATGGCGTGTGCGGCCAGCGCGCCCGGCTCACTGAGCAGTCCGAGCACCAGATGTTCGGGTTGGATTTCCGCGTTGCCCGCGCGCCGAGCCTCCTCCATGGACGCCATCACCACATTGCGTGCCCGGGGTGTGAAGCGCGCGAACCCGGCATTCGGATCCATCGCGGGATCACCCGGTTTCGGCACGAAACGCTTCTGCGCGGCTTGTTTGGAGACG
Organism: Nocardia sp. NRRL WC-3656; assembly: GCF_000720265.1. Taxonomy (NCBI): domain Bacteria; kingdom Bacillati; phylum Actinomycetota; class Actinomycetes; order Mycobacteriales; family Nocardiaceae; genus Nocardia; species Nocardia sp. NRRL WC-3656. The sequence continues at coordinate 3,971 of NZ_JOJF01000016.1, forward strand.
CCCATGCTCTGGCCGATATCGGTCCAGGAGGCGCCCGAGCGGCGAGCCTGGTCGACGAAGTGGCCGATCAGATGATCGGCCACCTCGCTCATATGTTCGGCGACCACGATGGCGTCGGACAGTTGCTCCAGGACGTCGTCGGGCCGGGCGCGTTTGATGCCTTCGATCAGATCGTCGAGGCGGATACGTTCGGTCATACGTCAACGCTAGGTTGACTGCCACATGTCAGTCAACCATTGGTTGACGTCAATTCAGGGACGCGCCTGCATCGCCGCGCCGCGCACGATCATCTCCTTCACCACCGCGGCCGGACGACCGGTCAGGGCACGCGCCGTCGGGGCGTCGTCGGCGCGGACGAACTGCACGACCGCGTCCCGCCGCCCGAGACTGATGCACTGCAGGACGTAGCGGAAACGCAGATCGTCCGGCTCCGCGCCGCGCATCCGCGCGAGCGCCGACCGCGCGGCATGGGATCCGGTCGGCAGCGCCGTCGCACAGGCCATCCGCAGTTCGCGACCGCCCGGTCCGGTGATCGCGGCGCAATCGCCTGCGGCGTAGATATGCGGGTCGGAGGTGCGCAGCGTGGCATCCACCAGGACGCGACCGCGCGCATCGACCGCCAGCCCGGCGCGGGCGGCGAGGTCGCTGGTGGTGAAACCCGTTGTCCACAACACCGTTTCGGCGTCGATGTGGCCACCGTCGGCGAGCCGCACGCCGTCCGCCGCGACCTCGACGACCTTGGCGCCCGCGTGCACCTCGACGCCGAGTCGCTCCAGGGTGGCGGCGATATGCCGCTGCGCGCGATCGGAGAGCCAATAGCCCGGCTGCTCCGAACTCACCAGCGCCACCGACAGTTCCGGATGTGATTCGGCGAGTTCGGCCGCGGTCTCGATGCCGGTCGCACCGCCGCCGACCACCGCGACACGACCACGCAGTGGTGGCAGCGCGGCGATGTTCTCGAGTGTCGCGATCGGATGGGCGTGATCCCGCACGCCCGCAACGCTGTCGGTATCCGCGGCGCTGCCGAGGGTGTACACCAGCGTGTCGTAACCCAGCACCGAACCATCGGACATCGAAACCTCTTGTGCCGCAGTATCTATCGCGGTAACCCGGCCACGGACGAAATGGGCGCCCCTGCGTTCCAGCATGGTCCGCAGATCCCGGCGCGCGATCGTCTGCCCGGCGGCGAGCTGATGCAGCCGCACCCGCTCGACCATTTCCGCACGACTGTCCACGACCGTGATCTGCGCGCCGCGGGATTTGCAGAGTCTGCCCGCCGCGGCCAGGCCGGCGTAGCCGGCGCCCAGCACGAGGATTCGGTGGGATGCGGTGTGATGTGCATTCATGGGTGACTCCTTTTCGAGGCCGACACCCTTCAGACCGGACAGCTTGCCGATCCCTGACAACGAGCTGCTGTGTTCCGCATCACTACCCGAGGCGATCGGCCTCCGCCGGCGCCGGGAAGCGACCGAAGTACGCGAGTTTGTCGGGATTCACCAGGATCCGGATCGCCGAGATCCGCTCACCGTCCACGTCGGCCGCGCCGATCAACAGCAGGTCACCGTGGACCCGGGCCACGGCGGCCGGTGAGCCGTTGACCTCCTCGATGCTCAGTTCGAGGTCATCGACCTCGCGGTGGAACAGCCCGGCCAGATAGCGCGCCACCCGGGCCGCACCGACCACGGGCCGGCGGGCCGCGCTCATCTTGCCGCCGCCGTCGGCGACCGAGACGATATCGGCGGTGAACATCTGTTCCAGCGCAGCGATATCGCCGGCCCGGGCGGCCACGAGGAAACGCTGGAACAATTCCCGGGCGCGGGCGGGTTCGGCGTCGAACCGGGTGTGTTCGCTGCGGACGTGCATGCGGGCACGGCGGTAGAGCTGCTGCGAATTCGCCTCCGACAGCTCGAGCATGTCGGCGATCTCGCGATGGGCGTAACCGAAGGCCTCGCGCAGCACGAAAACGGCGCGTTCGGCGGGCGACAACCGTTCCAGCAGCGTCAGCATCGCCAGCGAGACGAGTTCGCGCTGCTCCGCGGATTCCATCGGACCGAGCTCGCCCCCGCCGGTCGGCACCGGTTCCGGCAGCCAGGGGCCGACATAGGTTTCGCGGCGTGTGCGCGCCGACTCCAGCCAGCTCCGGCACAGATTCACCACGACCGTGGTCAGCCAGGCCTCGGCGGACCGAATGTCGGCGCGCTCGGTGGCCTCCCAGCGCAGATAGGTCTCCTGGACGGCGTCTTCGGCCTCGCTCGCCGAGCCGAGCATGCGATAGGCGAGTGCGAACAGGCGGGAACGATGGCGTTGGAATTCGGCCAGACCCGTATCGTCCATCCGCTCCGCCCTCCAGTGCCGGCCCGGTGATCGAGGGCGAGACTACTCGCCGTAAGCCACCGGGTCGCGTTTCGACCAGGTGATGTGGGGCGGCCGGGGCTCGCTGGTCGGCGGCGCCCGGCCCAGCAGACGCCGGGCCCGGAGCTATTCCGTGACCATCCCGATGGCGACCGCGACGGGCTTGTCGGCCTCACTCTTGGACAGGCACACCAGTTTCGCGGTCCCCAGCGCCACATTCGGGCTGCCGTCGAACTTCGAGCCGGGGTTCTCCGCCAAAATGCGGTCCATCAGGGACTTTTCACCCTCGATATCGAGTTTGCGGAACTCGCCGCAGGTGGTCTGCGAGGCCGGGCCCAGTCCCGAATTCTCCGGATGCGCGGTGGTGCCGGGCGCCTCGGTGGGCGCCGCCGGTGCGGGGGCGGTGGACGAGGCGGGGGCCGGGGCCGAGGTCGCGACGGCCGAGCCGTTTCTGCGCAGGCCGTTGGCGTCGGCGGACGAATGGTCGTCGCCGCCGCAGCCGGTGAGGCCGATGGTCAGTGCGCCCAGCGCGACGGCCGTCACGGTCAGTCGTTTCATCTCGTGCGTAACCCCCGAGTGGTCCGGCAACGCCGAATCTCCTCCGGCGCGCGCCGGATGCCTCCGGCGCGGCTCGCAGCGTACCGGCCACATCGGCCGTTGAAAACCCCGGCCTCGCGGCGGGGACCGGATCGAATTGCCGCCCTTACGATTCGGCCCCGGCGGCGTCCGAACCACGTCCGGAGGCCGCCTCCAGCGGCAACCGCACGATGAATCGGGTGTCACCCGGCGTGGACTCCACCCGGATATCGCCGCCGTGTTTGTTCACCACGATGCGGAACGAGATGTCGAGGCCGAGTCCGGTGCCCTCACCGACCGGCTTCGTGGTGAAGAAGGGCTCGAAGATCCTGTCCCGCAACGCCTCCGGCACTCCCGGCCCGGTATCGCCGATCTCCACTGCGGCACAGTCGTTTTCCCGATAGGTACGAACCGTCAGCGTGCCCGACCCGTTCATCGCCGCCACCGCGTTGTCGATGAGGTTGGTCCACACCTGGTTCAATTCCGCTGCATAGCAAGGGACCTCGGGCAATGCGCGGTCGTATTCCTTGACCACGGAGATGTCGTCGCCGATCTTGCGGGCCAGCATCACCAGCGTGCTGTCGAGCAGTTCGTGGATGTCGACCACCTGGAACGGAGCCCGGTCCATCTGCGAATACTGCTTGGCCGCATGGACGAGCGAGGAGATGCGCCCGGTCGAGTCGGTGATCTCGTTCATCAGCAATTCGGTTTCGACGGTGTAGTTCAGCCAGCGGATCGCACCCTCGAACACTCCGTCGTCGCAGTGTTCGAGAGTGCCCGCGACCTTCTCCAGCCAGTCGATGTCGAAGCCGGCCTGAACGAAGTTCGGGGCCAGATCCCAGCCGTTGGCGATGCCGTGATCGGCGAGCCAGTCACCGAGTTCGTCCTCGCGGTCGGCGGCCTCCATCGCGGTGAGAGTCGGCGCCTTGGCCACCTGGGTGGCGGCCTCCTCCTGGAGCTGCACCAGCGCCTCGAGTGCGGCGGAGTCGAACTTGCCGTGCGCCATCATCTTCAGCTTGTGCCGCATACCGGCGACCCGATCCCGCAGCGAGGAGGTGGCCCGCACCGCGGCCGCCGCGGGATTGTTCAGCTCGTGGGTGAGACCGGCCGACAGCGAGCCCAGCGCCAGCAGGCGTTCCCGCCGGCCGATGATCTCGTTGGTATTGCGGTTGCCGAAGAACACGCCCTCCAGCAGATGCAGGGCCATCGGGAACCATTCCTGCATCATCCGCGCGAAGGTGTCCGCGTCCAGGACGAAGAACTTCGACGGTTTCGTCACCGTCAGCGAGCCGGTGTAGTTCTGGTCGGCCCGCTCACCCATATACGCGGTCCACGCGCCGGCGTAGGAGCCGCGGTGGTCGGTGCGGACGAGTTCGAGATCCTCGCCGGCCGACAGTTTCGACAGCACGACCTCGCCGTCCATCAGGACGTAGAAGCAGGTCGCGGGCTCGCCCTCGCGGTAGACCGGGCCCGGCACGAAGTATTCGACCCGGCCCTCCCGGCAGAGCCAGGCCAGCTGCTCGTCGTCGAGCTTCTCGAACAGGAACAGGGTGCGCAATTCCGCGGGATCGCACAGAGTCCGGGAGCCGGTGACCGTGCGGTTGTCGTCGCTCACGTGCGCCTCCTATTGTTTCGCGAGGTATCGGTGGACCAGCATGACCGCCATCGCACCCTCGCCGACCGCGGACGCGACCCGCTTCGCCGATTCGGAGCGCACATCGCCGGCGACGAAGACGCCCGGGATGCTGGTTTCGAGATGATGGGGCGGGCGGGGCAGTTCCCAACCCGGCGGCCGGGAACCGTCGACCATCAGATCCGGTCCGGCCAGGACATAGCCGAATTCGTCGCGGACGACGAGTCCGTCCAGCCAGTCCGTTTCGGGCGCCGCGCCGATGAACAGGAACAGTCGTTCGGCGTCGACCTTGTCCTCGGCACCGGTCGCGTTGTTGCGCAACACGATTCGTTCCAGGTGATCGCTACCGTCGGCGGCGACCACCTCGGTGTTGGTGTGCACCTTGATATTCGGCACGGCCTCGATCTGCTGGATCAGATAGTGCGACATCGACTGGTCCAGCGAACTGCCGCGCACCAGGATGTGCACCGTGCAGGCGTGCCGGGACAGGAAGACCGCGGCCTGGCCGGCCGAATTCGCCCCGCCGACGATGTAGACCTCGCGTTCGGCGCAGTCGGCCGCCTCGGTCATCGCCGAGCCGTAGTAGACGCCGCGACCGGTGAAATCGTCGACGCCGGGCGCGGGGTGGTGTCGGTAGTTGACGCCGGTGGCGATGAGCACCGAGTGGGCGCTGACGCAGGAGCCGTCGGAGAAGAGCACCCGCCGCGCGGAACCGCACGCCTCCAACCCGACCACCTCGCGGGCGGTGATGAGTTCGGCGCCGAATTTCACCGCCTGGCGCCGCGCCCGATCGGCCAGCTGGGCGCCCGAAAGCCCGTCCGGGAAGCCCAGATAATTTTCGATCCGGGAGCTCTGCCCGGCCTGCCCGCCGGTAGCGGTCCGCTCGACCAGGACGGTGCGCAGCCCCTCGGAGGCGCCGTACACGGCCGCGCCGAGTCCGGCGGGGCCGCCACCGACCACGATCAGGTCGTAGAACTCACCACTCGGATTCGTGCTCAGGCCGACGCAGCCGGCGAGTTCGCTGTCCGACGGGGACAGCAGCACATTGCCGCTCGGATCGATCACCACGGGGCACTGCTCGGCATCGGCGCCGGCGGCCTCGAGCAGGCGTTGCCCCTCGGGATCGTCGGCGAGGTACCACCGGTACGGCAGCTGATTGCGGGCCAGGAATTCCCGCACCTCGGAACTGCGCGCCGACCAGCGGTGCCCGATCACCTTCGTCTCGTGCACCGGGCGGCGGTCGTCACCGCGCCACGATTCCAGCAGCGCGTCGACCACCGGATACAGCTTCTCTTCCGGCGGGTCCCAGGGTTTGAGCAGATAGTGGTCGAGATCGACCACATTGATCGCGTCGATGGCGGCATTGGTGTCCGCATATGCGGTCAGCAGCACCCGGCGCGCATAAGGGTGCAGATCGATCGCGTTCTCCAGGAATTGGATGCCGTCCATACCCGGCATTCGATAATCGGCGATCAGCACCGCGACCGGCTGGCCGCGCAATTTGAGTTCGCGCAGGACGTCGAGTGCCGAGGCACCGGATTCCGCGCGCATGATGCGATAGTCGGCTCCGTATCGCCGCCGCAGGTCGCGCACGACGGCCCGGGAGACGCCGGGGTCGTCGTCGACACTGAGAATTACCGGTTTGACGGCAGCTGGTGAAGTCACATCGAAAAGTATGAGCGCCCGGGCGGCGAGTTGCCGAGGATGTTCGCTACGGGCACCACATCGATCACACCAGGCGGTGCTCGACGAGATCGAGTTCGCTCGGCGTCAGCAGCCGCTCGAGCCTTTCCTCCCGCTCGGCCAGATTGCGGCGCGATCGCCGGCCGTGATTGCGGAAGGGGGCGACCACCGACGGCCAGGATTCCGAATCGGGAAGTAACGGAACCGATTCCGCCTGCCGACGATGGAGGATGGTTCGAATGTTCACGGCCGATCACCTCACAGGGACGTAGCAGCGTGTGCTCCGGTCGAATGCTTCGTTGCCTGCCGTAGTTGCCTATCCGCCATTGTGCGTCGTTTATTACGGCCGGCGAAACGGATCACATCAGAATGTGACCTAGCTGATCTTCAATGGAAAAGTGGTCTCCCTCACAGGGTCGCGTGTCCGGTTGCCACGTCTAGGATTACCGTTACCGACCGTCATAACCACGCCCGTCACGATCTCGGAGGCAGCGTTGCCGAACACCCTGGAAGCCACCATCGACATTGCCGCCACGCCGGACAAGGTGTGGGCGGTCGTCTCCGATCTCGGGCGGATGCCGGAATTCAGCCCGACCACGTTGAAGATGATTCCGCTGGGCACGCCGCGCGCCGGCACGTGGACGGTGAATTTCAACAAGGTCGGCCGCAAGTACTACCCGACCACCTCACGCATCGTGCGTTACGAGCCCGATCAGGCCTTCGCGTTCCGGATGAACGAGAACGGCACGGTGTGGAGCTACACCCTCGAACCCACCGCGGCGGGCACGCGGGTGACCGAGCGCCGCGACGTGCCGAACGGGGTGCGCAAACCGGTGCGGTTGATGATCGACGCGCTCCTCGGCGGCGAGCAGCAGTTCGAGGCCGATCTGGTCGCCGGGATGAACGAAACCCTCGGCAAGATCAAGGCCGCGGCCGAGCGCTGATCCGGCGCGCCCTTGGCCCCACAGGCGGGTTCGACCGCGTAATTTGCCCGGTATGCGACGGATGACGGGCGTGTTGGCGGTACTCGCGGGAACCGCCGTGCTGCTGAGTGGTTGTGGCAGTTCGGATTCGGGGACCTCACGCGAGGTGACGGTGGTCGGCACCGGTCAGGTGCGGGGAGCGCCGGACACCCTGAACGCCGACGTGGGTGTCGAAGTGACCGCGCCCGACGTGTCCACCGCCATCGCGAACGCCAACGGCAAGGCTGCGGCGATCACCGACGCGATGGTGAACGCGGGCGCCACACGCGAGGACATCCGGACCACCGATGTGTCGGTGCAGCCGCAGTACGGCCCCGACCACAACGTCACCGGGTACACCGCGACCAACACCGTGCACGTCGTGGTTCGCGATCTGCCCAAGGCCTCGAGCGTATTGGCGTCGGCGGTCCGGGCCGGCGGGAACGACACCCGCATTCGCGGTGTCTCGTTCGCGCTCGACGACAATTCGAAACTGCTGGCCGACGCCCGGGCCGGCGCCTTCGCCGACGCCAAGGCGCGCGCCAACCAGTACGCGGTGCTGTCGGGCCTGAAGTTGAAGGACGTGAAGACCATCAACGAGACCAGCAGCGGGGAATCGACGCCGCCGCAGGCCAAGGCCCAATTCGCTACTCCGGACGTACCTTTGGAACCCGGTCAGCAGACGGTGACCTTCACGGTGACGGTCACCTGGACCATGGGCTGACGCGCGCCCGCCGGACGCCCGCGCAGTTCGACTCGGCTACTGCCAGTTCGGCAGTTTCGTCACTTGCGCGGCGTAGGACAGGCCCGCGCCGAAGGCGACCAGCAACGCCGCCGCACCGGGCTTGCTCTCGCCCGACCGCAGCATGGCCTCCATGGCCAGCGGGACCGAGGCGGCCGAGGTGTTGCCGGTCTCCTCGATGTCGTTGGCCAGTGCGCAATTGGCCGACAGCTTCAACTCGCGCGCCATGATCTCGATGATGCGGCCGTTGGCCTGGTGCGGAACCATCGCGTCGATATCGCCGGGGGTCAGGCCGGCCCGCTCGATCGCGTCCAGGCAGACCTTCTTCAGCGAATGGGCGGCCCAGCGGAAGACCGCGGTGCCCTCCATCGCCAGGTACGGGCGGACCGCGTCGGTGCCTTTTTCGTCGATCTCGCGGAAGAACTCCATCCAGTCCTTGTCCTGGCGGATCGCGTGATGCTGTTCGCCGTCCGAACCCCAGACGGTGGGGCCGATGCCCGGCTCGTCGGACGGGCCGACGATCACGGCACCCGCGCCGTCGGCGAACAGGAAGGCGGTGCCGCGGTCGGCCGGGTTGAACGTGTCCGTGAGCCGCTCGACGCCGATCACCAGCACGTGGCCCGCGGTGCCACCCTTGACCAGATCCGAGGCCACGCCCAGCGCATGGCAGAAGCCCGCGCACCCGGCGGAGATGTCGAATGCGGCCGGATTGTTCATCCCGAGTTCGGTGGCGATCTGCGGGGCGGCCGCCGGGGTGAGCAGCAGCCAGGTCGAGGTCGCGACGATGACGCAGTCGACCTGCTCGGCGGTGATCCCCGCGGCGGCCATGGCATCGCGCGCCGCGGCGGCGCTCATGGCGATGATGGTCTCGGATTCGGAGGCGAACCGCCGGGTCCGGATGCCCGAGCGGGTGCGAATCCATTCGTCGCTGGAATCGATCGGTCCGGCGACTTCCTCATTGGTCACGACCCGGGCGGGGCGGTACACGCCGAGCCCGAGCATCGCCGTGTGCTCCACCCCGGTGACTTGGGCGAGTCGAGCAGCCATCGCGCATCTCCTATGTACCTGCCGGCGGGCCGGAGAACCGGAAATTGGCCCCGGTCCGGGCGCCACCCGCTATCGAACATTCCTTCATCGGGCCTCAGCGGCCGACGCGCTCGTCGTTCGCGAACCGACGGTTCGACCCGACGAGTCCGAGTGCTACGTGCGCGTAGACATGAGGCCCCCTCATATTAATAGGAATGCTAATCCCCACGGTGGGTATTGTCACAATCGATTCGTGTAGAACCGGCTCGCAGACTGGTTCCGATACCGAACCGCGGCGAGGCGACGACGGCAATTTCCGACGAGTTTCCCTGGAGGACACCATGCTCGGTCTCGGAATCATCGGCTGGATCATCATCGGCGGCCTGGCGGGCTGGATCGCCAGCAAGATCATGGGCACCGACGCCCAGCAGGGCATCCTGCTCAATATCGTCGTGGGGGTGATCGGCGGCCTGATCGGCGGTTTCATCCTGCGGCTGTTCGGCGTCGACGTGCACAGCGGCGGGTTTTTCTTCAGCTTCCTCACCTGCCTGGGCGGAGCGGTGATCCTGCTGTGGCTGGTGCGGCTGGCCACGGGGCGCAAAGCCGCGCGCTGACGGCACGCGGCGGCGAGTACACCCGATCGGGACCACGCCACGGTGATGCCGTGTCCCGTAAGGTGTGAGCGCGGTCCCGGAAGCTCTGCGGACCGAATGTCATCCGCGCACGAAAGAGGAGTCCGTGGCCCGCCGCCCCACCCCGCCCGGTACGCCCGAACGTACCGGGCTCGGTCATGTCGCCGACCTGGTCAAAGCAGCGATTCCGCCGCTGCATCCCGCCGGCCTGCCCTTCGTGGCCGCGCCGCTGGCGGTGGCGGTCCTCGGCGGGCGGCGCCGTCGCTGGCTGCGCCGCACCGGGCTGACCGCGGCCGCGGCCTCGGCGGCCTTCTTCCGGCATCCGCACCGGGTGCCGCCGAATCGGGCGAATATCGTCGTCGCCCCGGCCGACGGTGAGATCGCACTCGTCGACACCGCGGTGCCGCCGGCCGAGCTGAACCTCGGCGACACCCCGCTGCCCCGGGTGAGCATCTTCCTGTCGGTGCTCGACGTGCACGTGCAGCGCACACCGGTTTCGGGCACCGTACGCACCATCGCCTACCAGCGTGGTCAATTCCGCTCGGCGGATCTGCCGGAGGCCAGTTCGGTGAACGAGCGCAACAGCATGGTGCTCGAGACCGCCTCCGGTCAGCTGGTGACGGTCGTCCAGATCGCCGGACTGCTGGCACGGCGCATCGTCTGCGACGCCAAGGTCGGCGACGCGTTGAGCATCGGCGAGACCTACGGTCTGATCCGGTTCGGGTCGCGGGTCGACACCTACTTCCCGGCCGGCACCCGGCTGCTGGTCGAGCCCGGACAGCGCACGATCGGCGCGGAAACGGTGCTGGCCGAACTGCTGCCATGATCGAGAACACCGTGACCGAACCGGGTCGCCGCCGCCGCACGATCCGCCTGCTGCCGAGCATCGTGACGATCCTGGCGCTGTGTGCCGGACTGTCGGCGGTGAAATTCGCACTCGACGGCTCTCTCGACATCGCCCTGGCGATGATCGGCGCGGCCGCCGTCCTCGACACCCTCGACGGCCGGCTGGCCCGGATGCTGTCGGCGACCACCAAGATCGGCGCCGAACTGGATTCGCTGGCCGATGCCATCTCCTTCGGCGTCGCACCGGCCCTGGTGCTGTACGTGACCTTCCTGCGCCAGGACAGCGCGGGCTGGATCATCGCGCTGATCTACGCGGTGAGCATCGTGCTGCGGCTGGCCCGGTTCAACACGATCATGGACGACGACACCCGGCCCGACTGGGAGCGCGAATACTTCACCGGCGTCCCCGCGCCGGCGGCGGCGTTGATCGCGCTGCTGCCGATCGCGCTGCACAGCCAGTTCGGCGAGGGATGGTGGAACAACTTCCCGGTGGTGGCGGCGTGGACCGTGTTCGCGGCGCTGCTCGCCGTCAGCACGATCCCCACGCTGGCGATGAAGTCGGTGTCGGTCGCGCCGCAGGCGGCGGCACTGCTGCTGGTCCTGGTCGCGCTGGCCGCGGCCGCCCTGGTCACCTATCCGCTGATCCTGCTGATGGTGCTGATCGGGCTGTATCTGGTGCACATCCCGTTCGCTTGGCGCTCGCAGCGCTGGGTGGCGGCGCGGCCGGAGACCTGGCATCACAAACCGGCCGAACGCCGTGCGCAGCGTCGTGCGGCCCGACGGATACCGCCGATCGGCGAGGGTGCCCGGCTGCGGCTGCGGCGGCCGCCGGGCATTCGCGAATCGTCGGCGCGGTTGCGGTTGCGCAGGCCGGGCGGGCGCTGAGCGGGAGAGCTCGATCCACACGGCCGCTACCGCGCCGCGGGCACAATGGCAGACGTGCCTGAATTGTCGCTGACCGCCCGACTCAACCGCTCGGCCGCCGACGCCCGCCGGGGCGTGGTCCGCTTGCATTCCGAGGCGCTCGCGGCCCTGGGATTGCGGGAGTGGGACGGGATCAGCGTGATCGGCTCCCGGCGCACGGCCGCGGTGGTCGGCCGGGCGCCCGCCGATACACCCGCCGGAATCGCCCTGCTCGACGATGTGACGCTGTCCAATGCCGGGGTGCGCGAGGACGGCGCGGTCGTCGTGTCCCCGGTGACGGTGTACGGGGCCCGGCACATCTCGGTGACCGGCTCGGTCGCGGCGATGGGCGCGATCGCGGAATCCACACTGCGGCAGGCGCTGCTCGGCAAGGTCGTCACCGTCGGTGACGCGGTGTCGTTGCTGCCCCGCGATCTGGGGCCGGGCACCAGCTCCGCCGCCGCGACACAAGCGCTCTCGCGCACCTTCGCGATCGCCTGGACCTCGGAACTGCTGACCGTGACCACCACCGATCCCACCGGCGGCCCGGTGAGCGTGCAACCCAACAGCGCGGTGGTGTGGGGCGCCGCGGCCCCGGCGGCGGACGCCTCCCACGATCCCCGGGGCGCGCTGGCGCCGAATCGTCCCGGCAGCCGGATGCTGGTGCGCGAGCGTCCCTCGGCCGTCCCGGTGGCGGATCTGGCCGGGGTGCGCGCGCCCGCGGCGAAACTGTCGGAATGGCTGAGCCTGGCGCTCGACGAACCGGAACTCCTGCGGACCCTCGGCGCCCCGCCGCATCTGGGCGTGCTGATCACCGGGCCGGCCGGCGCCGGCAAGGCGACCCTCGCACGCGCGGTGTCCACACCGCGCCGCATCGTGGAATTGGACGGACCGACCGTCGGCGCGTCCGAGAGCGGCACCCGATTGCGCGAGGTGGGGCTCGCGGTCTCGGAGGTCTGCTCCGGCGCGGGTGGTGTCCTGGTGATCACCGATATCGACGCTCTGCTTCCCGAGCAGCCAGAGCCCGTGGCGACGCTCATTCTCGATCAGCTGCGCGCCGCGGTGGCCACGGCCGGAGTGGCCTTCCTGGCCACCACCTCTCATCCCACCGCGGTCGACAGCCGGCTGCGGGCACCGGATCTCTGTGATCGCGAAGTGGCGCTGACGCTGCCGACCGCCGCGGTCCGCACGGAACTGCTGCAACAACTGCTGCGCAAGGTGCCGACCGAGGATCTCGATCTCGACGAGATCGCCTCGCGCACACCGGGATTCGTCGTCTCGGACCTCGCGGCGCTGTGCCGGGAGGCGGCGCTGCGGGCGGCCTCGCGGGCCAGCCGCGATCACGCCGAGCCGAAGTTGATGCAGGCGGATCTGGTCGGCGCGCTGGAGGTGATCCGGCCGCTCTCGCGTTCGGGTACGGAGGAACTGGCGATCGGCAGCCTGAGCCTCGACGACGTCGGCGATATGACCGAGACCAAACAGGCGCTCACCGAGGCGGTGCTGTGGCCGCTGCGGCATCCGGATTCGTTCGCGCGCCTGGGTATCGATCCGCCGCGCGGAGTGCTGCTGTACGGACCGCCGGGCTGCGGGAAGACCTTCCTGGTCCGCGCGCTGGCCGGAAGTGGGCAGCTCAGCGTGCATACGGTCAAGGGCGCCGAACTGATGGACAAATGGGTCGGCTCCTCCGAGCGCGCGGTACGCGAACTCTTCCAGCGAGCCCGCGATTCCGCTCCCTCGCTGATCTTCCTCGACGAGATCGACGCCCTCGCCCCGCGACGCGGCCAGAGCACGGACTCCGGCGTCGGCGATCGGGTGGTCGCGGCGCTGCTCACCGAACTGGACGGGGTGGAACCGCTGCGCGATGTGGTGGTGGTCGGCGCCACCAACCGGCCCGAGTTGATCGACCCCGCGCTGCTGCGTCCGGGCCGGCTGGAGCGGCTGGTCTTCGTCCCGCCGCCGAACGCCGCGGCCCGCGCCGAAATCCTGCGCACCGCAAGCCGTTCCGTGCCGCTGAGCGACGACGTGGACCTCACCGCACTGGCCACCGACCTGGACGGCTACTCGGCGGCCGACTGCGCGGCACTGCTGCGCGAGGCCGCGATGGCCGCGATGCGCCGCGATGTGGATGCCGCCGCGCTCGGCGCCGCGGATCTGGCGACGGCCCGCGACAGTGTGCGGCCCTCCCTCGACGCCGATCAGGTCGAAGCGCTGCGGCAGTACGCCGGCAAGCGCGCGACACTCTGATTCGCCGCGCCTCCGACCGGCGCGCCCGATCCGGCAGGTCTGCCCCGGTTCCACCCGGTTCGCAGGTATTTTCGGCTGGTGCGCACGCACCACGCGGTTCTGGAGATGATCACGGCGGCCCTGGCCACCCTGGTCGCCGGGCTGTCGTTGCTGCTGCCCAACGGCTTCCGCTGGGCCTCGCAGACCTCGGTGCTGCAACTGGATATGCTCGCCGCCAGCCAGCCGCGGGCCATCGCCGTGGGCGCCATCGTGGCGCTGATCGTGGCCGTCTTCGCCACCACCGTCAACCATGCCCTGGTCGCCTGGGGCACGGCGCTGTGCGGGGTGGCGACCATGCTGCTGGCTCATCTGCTGGCCGAGAGCGGCGACCAGAGCATCGCGCCGGCCACGCTGAATTATCTGGAGGCGCTGGCGGGCGGAATTCTGCTGGGCGGTATCGCGGTCGCGGTGCTGCGCGGCTGGCTGCAGGTGTTCGGCTGGACCCTGGGCGCGCTCGCGGCGGTGGTCTTCGGCCAGCTCGGTTCGACCTCGACGGGAACGGTGCAGAACGGAGTGATGGGCGCGCCGGGCTGGTCGACGACCACGCTGCCGCCGCTGTGGTTGATCGTGATCACACTCGTTCTCGTGATCGTCGGCATGGTCGTCAATCGCAACCAGGACACCGTCGAGCGCCGCTCGGTCGAATTACCGATGGCGCCGATCGTCGCGGGACTGGTCTTCGTGATCGTCGAGGTGTTCGGTGCGGAATGGCTTGCCCGCCACGCCGAGAGCACGGGACATATCGTCACCGCCGCGGTGCTGACGGTGGCCGCGGCCGTGGTGGCGGCGGTGCTGCTGCCCCGGCGCGACGGTGTGCTGATCCTGCTGGCGGTCGCTCTGGCCGCAGTGGGCGGCGCGCTGATTCCGGCGCGGCTGCCGCTGTGGTCGGTCGCCCCTTTGGTGCTGTTGATCGCACTGGGCTTGATCGCGGGTTTCCGGCGCCCGATGCCGATGCTCGCGGTCGTGGTGCTGGCCGCGATGGCGCTGTACTGCGCGTTGGTCACCGGACATCGGATCGGCGGTGGCGTGCAGGCGGCGGTGTTGAGCGGGCTGCTGGCGGTGGTGGGCGGCTACAGCTTCGGCAGCGCCGCACCGCGCTACAACCCGACCCGGGTGCTGGGTGTGGCGATCGTGTTCGTGCCGTCGGTGATCACCGCGATGCGCGACCGTCTCGGCCGGCAGCAGTGTGTCTCGGACCTCGGCCGGTGGTACCTGTGCCCGGCTCCGTCGATGGCCTCACCCGCGCCGTTCTGGACCGCACTGGGCATCACCGCCGGGTGCGCGGCGGGCCTGCTCGCCCTGCGCTACTGGCGCAAGCCGACCACCACCGAATCGGTAGCCGATATATAGCCATCGTCTCTGGAAGGTCGCGCTCCGGACCGCGCCTGATCCGGCCGTGACCACTGAAGCCCGGAGTCAGCAGTAGGATCGGGGCGCCACCACCCCGCCGCCGACCGACGGAGTGACGTTTGCTCGCCATCCTGCTAGCCCATGCTTGTGCCGCCCTGCTCGCACCGCTCGCTGTGCGCGTATGGGGAAGGCGCGGGTTCTACCCGATCGCCCTGGCGCCGCTGGCCGGGCTGGTATGGGTCATCGCGAACTGGAACAGCGACGCCGAGGTCCGGATCGCCTGGGCGCCGGAGATCCACATGAATCTGGATCTGCGTCTGGACAGCCTCGCCTCCATCATGTCGGTGCTGGTCCTGGGCGTGGGCGCGCTGGTGCTGGCCTATTGCGCCGAATATTTCGACGACGACGACCGAGCCCGCCTGGGTATCTTCGCCGGCTATCTGGTGGCCTTCGCCGGGGCCATGTTCGGGCTGGTCGTCAGCGACAACATGCTGGTGCTGTTCACCCTCTGGGAGCTCACCACGGTGCTGTCGTTCCTGCTGGTGGGCCATCACGCCGAACAGAGCACCGGCCGTCGCGCGGCGCTGCAGGCGCTGCTGGTCACGGCCGCGGGCGGGTTGGCGATGCTGGTCGGCCTGGTGCTGCTCGGGCAGCGCTGCGACAGCTATCTGCTCTCCGATGTGGTGGCGCGGGCCGATCCACACGACTGGTCGACCAATGTCGCGGTGGTGCTGATCCTGATCGGCGCGTTGAGCAAATCGGCGATCGTGCCACTGCACTTCTGGCTGCCCGGCGCGATGATCGCGCCCACCCCGGTGAGCGCCTATCTGCACGCCGCCGCGATGGTGAAGGCCGGTATCTACCTGGTGGCGCGACTCGCCCCGGGCCTGTCCGAGGCACCGGTGTGGCATCCGATCGTGCTGACTCTCGGCATCCTGTCGATGCTGCTCGCCGGTCTGCGATCGCTGCAGGTCTACGACCTGAAACTGGTGCTCGCCTTCGGCACCGTGAGCCAGCTCGGGTTCCTGCTGGTCCTGGTCGGCACCGGAACCCCGGAGGCGGCGCTGGCCGGTGCGGCGTTGCTGGTCGCGCACGCGCTGTTCAAGGGATGTCTGTTCATGGTGGTCGGCATCATCGATCACAGCGCCGGCACCCGCGATCTGCGCCGGCTCTCCGGCATCGGGCGGCGCGCGCCGGTCCTGTGCGCGGTCGCGGCGCTCGCCGCGCTGAGCATGGCCGCGATTCCGCCGCTGTTCGGATTCGTCGGAAAGGAAAGCGCTTTCGCCGCCGAACTCGACGCGGGAAATCTGAGCCCACCGGTTCGGATCGCCGTCGCGATCGGCATCGTGCTCGGGTCGATGTTCACCGTCGGCTACAGCGCTCGCATGGTCTGGGGCGCGTTCGGTACGAAACGGGCCGCCGAGGGTGTGCCGGAGCCGGAGCCGTCCTGGCATCGCCCGAGTGCGCTGTTCGTCGCGCCGTCGGCTGTGCTGGCCGTGGCCTCGCTGGCCGCCGGTCTCGCCTCGCCCTGGATGGACCGGCTGCTCTCGCCCTACGCCCGCACCCTCGGGCCGCTGGAGGCGCATCTGGGGTTGTGGCACGGCTGGGGCACCCCGCTCACCCTCACCCTGATCGCCATCGCCTGCGGTCTGGTGCTGTTCGAGATCCGCGACCGGATCGGCGAATCGGTGAATCCGCGCCTCGGCAACGCCGACCGGGTCTACGACGCCGTACTGCGCGCGATGGATCAGCTGTCGCTGCGGATGACCGGTGCCACCCAGCGTGGTTCGCTGCCGCTGAATCAGGGGCTGATCCTGACCACGGTCGTGGCGTTGCCGCTGGTTTTGTTGTTCATCGGCGCGCGTTCGCGCATCTCCGTGCGGGCGTGGGATTCCTCACTACAGCTGGTGATCGCGTTGGTGATGGCCGCGATGGCCCTGGGCGCCACCATCATGCGCAACCGCCTCGCCAGCGTGCTGCTCGTCGGGGTCACCGGCTACGGCTGCGGTGTGATCTTCGCCCTGCACGGCGCGCCGGATCTCGCCCTCACCCAGTTCCTGGTCGAGACACTGACGTTGGTGATCTTCGTGCTCGTGCTGCGGAAGTTCTCCGCCGAGATCGAACCCAGCCGCACCGCCGCCCTGAAGGTACGCCGCGCCATCCTGTCCGCGGCGGTCGGAGCGGCGGTGGTGACCGTGGCGGCCTTCGCCACCGCGGCCCGCAGCACCGAACCGATCTGGCATCGAATCCCGCCCGCCGCATACAGTTTCGGCGGCGGGAAGAACGCGGTGAACGTGCTGCTCGTCGACATCCGGGCGTGGGACACCCTCGGCGAGATCTCGGTCCTAGTGGTCGCGGCCACCGGTGTCGCCTCGCTGATGTTCCGCAGCCGCCGGTTCGGCACCCTGCCGCGCGTCTCCGACGCCCCCGGCTACACCCCCGATCCGGATCGGGCCTACTGGTTGCGCGCCAGTCCGCTGGTCGCCCCGCGGGACCGGTCGATGGTGATGGCGATGACCACCCGAATGCTGTTCCCGACCATGATGGTGCTGTCGGCGTATTTCTTCTTCGCCGGCCACAATGCGCCGGGCGGCGGCTTCGCGGGCGGTCTCACCGCGGGATTGGCCCTGGTCATGCGCTATCTCGCCGGTGGCCGCTACGAGCTGGCCGAGGCGCTGCCGGTCGACGCCGGACATGTGCTGGGCGCCGGGCTGGTGCTGTCGGCGGGCACCGCGACCGGATCGCTGCTGCTGGGCGCGCCACCGCTGTCCTCGGCCATCATCGAGGTCACCCTGCCGGTGCTCGGACATATCAAATTCGTCACCGCGATGCTGTTCGACCTGGGCGTGTACCTGATCGTGGTGGGTCTGGTCCTGGACGTGCTGCGCAGCCTCGGCGCCCGCCTCGATATCGAATTCCTGGACGGCACAACGTCTTCGACGAAGGGAGGGATGCGATGAGCGCGAATATCACCATGCTGGCCCTGATCGGGGTCATGGTCGCCTGCGGGGTGTATCTGGTGCTCGAACGCGCGGTGTCGAAGATGCTGCTGGGGCTGATCCTGTTCGGCAATGCGGTGAACCTGCTGATCCTCACCATGAGCGGTCCGGACGGACGGCCGCCGATCCTCGGCGAGTCGGACCGGCGCCATCACGACCCGGCCGATCCGCTCGCGCAGGCGATGATTCTCACCTCGATCGTCATCACCATGGGTTTGGCGGCATTCGTTCTCGCCCTGGCCTATCGGGCCTTCGCGCTGACCACCACGGAACAGGTCGAGGACGACCCCGAGGACGTGAAGGTCGCCGCGCAGCGCGAGGGCGAGGATCCCGAACAATGAGCCTGTCCCCCGGTCTGCTCCCCGCCCTCTGCCCGCTCCCGGTGCTGATCCCGCTGCTCACCGCGGCCGCGACCCTGATCGTCGGTCGCAAAGCGCGCGTGCAGCAGGCGATTTCGATCGCGGCGCTGACGGTGGTGGTCGCGATCTCCGGGGTGCTGCTGTATCTGGCCGACCGCGACGGTATGGGTGCGGTGCAGGTCGGCCGCTGGGAGACGCCGATCGGCATCACACTGGTGGTCGACCGGCTCTCGGCGGGCATGCTGCTGGTGTCGTCGATCGTGCTGCTCGCGGTGCTGATCTTCGCGGTCGGGCAGGGTATCAGCGACGGCACCGAACGCCAGCCCACCTCGATCTTCCAGCCGACGTATCTGATTCTGAGCGCGGGGGTTTCGCTCGCCTTCCTGGCCGGTGACCTGTTCAATCTGTTCGTCGGATTCGAGGTGCTGCTGGCCGCGTCGTTCGTCCTGCTCACGCTGGGCGCGAGCGCCGACCGGGTCCGGGCCGGGGTGTCGTATGTGATGGTGTCGATGGTGTCGTCGCTGATCTTCCTCACCGGCATCGCGCTGGCGTACGCGGCGACGGGCACCCTGAATCTGGCCGATATGTCGGTGCGGATGGGCACGGTGCCGCTGGGCGTGCGCAGTGCGATCTGCGCGGTGCTGCTGGTGGCGTTCGGCATCAAGGCCGCGGTGTTCCCGCTGTCGAACTGGCTGCCGGATTCGTATCCGACCGCGCCCGCACCCGTCACCGCGGTCTTCGCGGGTCTGCTGACGAAAGTCGGTGTGTACGCCATCATCCGGGTGCACGCGTTGCTACTGCCGGCCGGCACCTTCGACAACGTGCTGCTGGTGTGCGGTCTGCTCACCATGGTGATCGGCATCCTGGGTGCGATCGCGCAGAGCGATATCAAACGTCTGCTGTCGTTCACCCTGGTCAGCCATATCGGCTATCTGATGTTCGGGGTGGGGCTGGGTTCGGTCGGCGGCACCACCGGCACGGTTTTCTATGTGGTGCACCACATTCTGGTCCAGACCACCCTGTTCCTGGTGGTGGGCCTGATCGAGCGGCAGGCCGGGTCGGCGTCGCTGAGCCGATTGGGCGGATTGCTGGCGGCGAGTCCGGCGCTGGCCCTGCTGTTCGGCATTCCGGCGCTCAATCTCGGTGGTATTCCGCCGTTTTCCGGCTATATCGGCAAGGTGCGGCTGTTGCAGGCGGGCGCCGCCGACGGGAGCGTGCTGGCCTGGATGCTGATCGCCGGCGCGGTGACGACCAGCCTGCTCACGCTGTACGTCATGGCGCGGGTGTGGAGTAAAGCGTTCTGGCGCCCGCGCGTACAGGCCCCGGAGGGCGAACTGGCCGATGCCGCCCCTTCGGCGCTGATCGACGAATCCACCGATGTGCTGTTCGACGACCGCGTGGACCCCGGCCGCATGCCCCGGCTGATGGTGGCTCCGACGGCGGCGTTGATCGTGGTCGCGCTCGCGCTGACGGTATTCGCCGGGCCGATCCTGGGCATCTGCCAACGCGCGGCCGAAGATCTCAACGATCCGCACCGATATCTGGGCACCGTGCTAGGCCCGCCGGAGACGTGGCAGTCGGGAGGAAACCGATGACGCGGGAACGACTGGTTCGCATCGGCGTGCTGATCTGGCTGGCCGTCCTCTACACCGCGCTGTGGGGTAATGCCAGCGTCGCCAATCTGCTCGCCGGGCTGGTGGTCGGCATCCTGATCATGGTGCTGCTGCCGCTGCCCCGGGTTCCGGTCAACGGCGGGCTGCGGGTGTTGCCGCTGATCGAATTGGTCGTGCTCACCGCCTATTACGCGATCGAATCCAGTCTTCAGATCGCGTGGTTCGCGGTGCGGCCCGCCGGTGCGCCGGTCTCGGGGGTGTTGCGGGTGCGGCTCGCGATCGACTCGGATCTGGTGATGGTGCTGTGCGCCGATGTGCTCAATCTGATCCCGGGCACGATGGTGCTGGAACTGGATCGGGTGGCCGGGGTCGCGTGGGTGCACGTACTCGATGTCGGCAGCGACGACGCGGTCGAGAAGTTCTACTACATCACCCGCCGGTTGGAAGGCCTGCTGATCAGGTCCTTCGAAGGCAACAAACAGGAGGCGGCGTGAGCGACCATCGCGTAGCGGCTCGCGCCGCCGACCGGGTGCGGGTGTCCCGCAAAGTACAGGAGGCAGGTTCATGACCTTTGTCGCGATCGTGGCGGGCATACTCCTGGCGACCGCCGCGGCTTTCACTTCCTTCCGGGTGCTGGCCGGTCCCGGCACCCTGGACCGGGTCGTCGGCATCGATTCGCTGGTCGGCATCGCCGCGGCGGGATTGGCGGTGTGGGCCGCCTACAGCGACGACACCACAGTGGTGCCGGGCATCGTCGCGCTGTCGCTGGTCGGCTTCCTGGGATCGGCAGCGGTTACGCGTTTCCGGGTGCGGGACGGCAAATGAGCGGCATCTTCCATACCGCGCTGATCTGGTTGTCGTACGCGACCATCCTGCTCGGGGCCTTCCTCGCCGCCACCGCAGCGGTCGCGATCGTGCGCTTCCCCGACACGCTCTCGCGCATGCACGCCGCGACGAAACCTCAAGTCGTCGGCCTGGTTCTGATACTGATCGGTTCGGCGATCCAGCTGCGCGGCCATCCCAACGTCTGGATGTTGGTGCTCGTCGGCCTGTTCACGCTCGTCACCGCACCGGCCATCGCGCACCTGGTCGGCCGGACGGCCTATCGGGAGCAGCGCCACCGCGACGGACTGCTGCTGATCAACGAGATGGGTGACGAGGACCTTCCCGACGACTGACCGAACCCGCTACACCGCGACCGGTTCGGGCACATCCGCGGCCGTGCGCGCGAACCAGGTGCGATAGAACGCCGACACGAATCCGGCGAACAGACCGAGCGCGATGAACCCCGCGGGCAGCGGATATTCGGCCATCCACACCGCCAGATACCGGTAGGCGAGCAGCAAACCGATCAGCAGCGTGAATCCGGCGGCGACCAGCAGTGCGCGCGCCCGGTCCCAACCGCGCTCGGGGGCGCGCAGCACCGATTCGACGGTCAGGGCCAGCACCGCACCCGCCAGCAGGTCGGCGCCGTAGTGATAGCCGAAACCCAGAGTGGCCGACAGCGTCGCGAGCAACCAGAATGTCCCGGCCCAGCGCACCCAGCGGGGTGCGGGCGCACCGTCGTTGTCGCGGCGGGTGTGCAGGAAAACTGCAGTCGCCCAGGCGGTGTGCATGGAGGGCATGCAGTTGCGCGGCGTGTAGCGGTCGAACGGCATGGGCTTCGGGTGGTAGTCGGTCGGTGGCACGACGTGCGGCCAATAGTCGCCGACCTGCAGACCGTGCCCATCCGGTCCGTAGGCGAACATCGGCCCGACCACCGGGAAGATCAGGTAGATCACCGGGCCGACCAGGCCCAGCACCAGGAAGGTGCGCACCAGATAGTGCCGGGGCCACACCCCGGTGCGCATCACCTTGCGCAGCTGCCAGACCGCCACCACCATCGCGGCCACCGGCAATTCGATGTAGACCCAATGCAATACGCCGTAGACCACCGGCCCCAGGGCGTCGATCACCCGGCCCATCACCCATGCGGGCTCACCGAAGGCGTGATCGGCCAGCACCAGATAGCGGTCGCGGACCTCCGGTCCGGCCACCACCGTGAAGTGCAGCCACACGTCACCGACCTTGGTGGCGATGATCAGCAACGATCCCAGCGCCGCCGCGTGCAGGGCGTTGCGTTTGGGCACACCCTCCCAGCCGAGCCAGGCGATCAGCGCCACCGCGGTAAGAGCGATGACCGCACCGTTGCCGATGGTCAGCGGGCCGCCGAGAAACACCCGGATCGACGCACAGACGGCATCGACGATCACCGCCACGCCCACGGTGATGAACCGCCACCGCCACGACAACCCGACCAGCGCCAGCGCCAGCCCCGCCCACGGCACGGAGACCGATTTGGGTGTCCCGGCGAAATCCTCCCAGAGGCTGTGCAGCGGGCCCTCGAAGTTGTTGCGCACGGCCACTATCTGCAACACGACCAGCAGCGCCGGCACCGCGGTGACCAGCGCCCAGGCCGCGTGGTGCGGCGACAGGTTCCGGAACCGTCCACGGCGAGCGTCACCGAAGCCGGAACGCGGATCATCGAGCAGCACCCGATCATCGTAAACAGGCGATGAACGCCGTCCCTCGCACAGCGGAAACGTCGGCGACGGATGTGATCTGCGCCATTGTCGCGGCGGGCCCGGCCGCGACAACCTTTCCGTAAGCGATCACCAGGGGCGCGCTGCCAGAGTTCGAGTCATGTTCACTTGGTATGTCGCACTGCTCGCGATCAGCGGGATCGTCATGATCGCCATGGCTTCGGTGAAGCAGGGGCAGAGCAGCGCGTCACGATCCTTCAACGGCATCTTCGGCGGCATCTTCCTCGGCTACGCCTTCTACCTCGCCTTTCTCTTCGACGGCGGCTCGTACCTGATCTTCTTTCACGCCTTCATCGTTCCGGTGACGATGGTGGTGAACTTCTTCCGCAACCGCACGCCCCGCCCGAAGCTCACCGACACCCAGAAGGCCTGGCGCGAATTCCACCGCTGACCGAGGCGTTGGCGTGGCGCCGAACCGGTGAGATACGTCGCAAGCCGGGCAGGCGCGAGACGTGCGCGGGCCCTCGGGCCAGACTGCACGCATGGGTGAATACATCGACGCGGGCGGGTTGCGGACCTACTACGAGGTGCACGGGGACGGTGAGCCGGTGGTGTTGTTGCACGGTGGGCTCGGGACGGCCGAATCTTGGGGACAGCAGGTGGGCGAGCTGGCTCGGCACTATCGGGTGTACGTGCCGGAACGGCGCGGACACGGCAGGACCGCCGATGTGCCCGGGCCGATCACCTATGCGGCGATGGCCGAGGATACGGCCGCCTGGCTGGACGCCATGGCGCTGCGCGGTGCCCATCTGATCGGGTGGAGCGACGGTGGCGCGGTGGCGGCGCTGGTCGCCATCGCGCGGCCGGAGCTGGTCGGCAAATTGGTGGTGATCGGCCAATATTTGTCGCTGGACGGCGAGTGGCCCTCGTCGCGGGCGGCACTGGACGATCTCGCCGAGGACGCCGGCACCCGTGCCATGTTCGAAGGGTTGCACGCACCGCTGTCCCCGGACGGCCCGGACCACTTCCCCGTCGTCTACGACAAGATCATGCGAATGTGGCGCGAGGAGCCGGAGATTCCGCTCGGCGACATCGCCCGCATCACCGCACCGACACTTTTCCTGCAGGGTGACGGCGATTGGGTGCGAGTCGAGCACAGCGCACTGCTCGCCCGCACCGTCGCCGATGGGCAGCTGGCCGTCGTTCCCGGCACTTCGCACGCGCTACCTCTGGAAAAGCCCGAGCTGGTGAACCGGTTGCTGCTGGACTTTCTCGCCGACGAGCAGGTCGCCCGCTTCCTACCGGTCGGACACGAATAGCTGCTGTCCCGAAAGATGCTGTCGGGGAGAAGATTCGAGGCCACGGGTAAGTCAGCGTCGGGCGGATACGAGGTCCGGAGCGAACGAATTCAGCCCCATCCCATTGTATTTCGAGACCAGCTTGCGGTAGCGACGCCGGTTGCGCGCCAAGGCGGTATCGGTCACCGCGGCCGGCAGCGCGTGGTAGGCCAGGCGCAGTACCGTTGCGAGGGCGCGGAATTCGCGCTCCTGCCGCGGAGTCCACGGGTACGGCATGAGCTCGCGCACCTGGGGATGCATGATCCCGCAACCCAGCACGACGATCATGTGCCGGATGAACGGCGCGGCCATCCGCCACAGCGGCTCGGCGAGCGGCGGCAGGAAATCCGGCCGCGGCGCCGCGTCGATCGCGCCGGTGGCCGCGGCCAGCGTAGGAGTGCGCCGCAATTGCTCGGCGACCACGCGGTTGTAGTGCTCGACCATCTCGCGGTAGTCGGCGATCGGCACGGACCGGCCGGGGAGGTGCAGCGGCGCGGTGCTCGCCCGGAAGGCGTCCCAGATCGCCTGGTCCTCGGCGGCCGTCGGCCGATCGCCGGTGACCGTCCGATACGCGTGGTACTGAACGAAGAAGGCGGAGTACAGGATCCAGTTCCACGATTCCGGCGCCAGCGCCGAATACCGCACGCCGTCGGCCCCGACTCCCTTCACATCGCGATGCAGTCGCAAGAGCCGCTCGGCCTCGGCCAGCCGGTCGGCCTCCTCCGCCTGGTACAGGATCTGATCGGCCGCCGCGGTACGCCGCGCCCGCCCCCACGGCTCGTCGCGGACCCGGCCGGTGACCTCCAGCGCGGCCGAGACGGCGGGCAGCATGGTCTGGTCGTACAGGCCGACACCGAAGAGTGCGACAAATGATTCTGGTGTCAGAGTGCACCAAAATAGGGCGGTGGTCAAGATCATGAACGCGGATGCGGAGTCCCGAGGCCGCGCCGTGCGTGCCTACGGCGGGATCAGCGCGGCCGAACGCCGGGAACGGCGGCGCACCGCCCTGCTCGACGCGGCATTGGACCTGCTCGCCGAGGGCGGCGCGACTGCGGTGACCAAGCGCGCGGTCTGCGCCCGTGCCCGCCTGAACGACCGGTACTTCTACGAACATTTCGCCGATCGCGACGTCCTGGTCCAGGCCCTGGCCGGACAGCTCACCGCTGACGGCATCGCGGCCGTGATCTCGGCCACGCTGGCCGCGGGACCGGATCTGCACGAACAGGTCCGTGCCGCCGCCGACGCCGCGCTCGGATTCCTCGCCGCGGACCCGCGACGCCCAGCACTGGTGCTGGCGTCCCATTCCGATGCCGCATTGCAGAGCGGCCGGCTCAGCACTCAGCGCGACATCGCGGCCGCCATGGCCGCGGTGGTGCGGGAACTACGCCCGCCCGACCCGGCCGCCGCCCCGCTCGACCTGGATATGACCGCCTACGCCGTCGTCAGCGGCACGCTGGAACTGGTAGCGGCGTGGATTCGTGGCGAATTCCGCGCCACCCGTACCCATCTCACCGAATTGATCGCCGCCCTGCTGCTGGCCGGCACCGCCATTACCCCGGCCGCGCCGGAGGACCGCTGACTCAGCTGTTCAATTCCTTGACCAGCGCGTCCACCACCGCGACCAGATCGCCCTGCGCGGCCGCCGCCACTCGCCGCTGCCGCTGATACGACGCCCCGCGTTCGACGATATCGGGCACTCGCGCGAGCTCGTTCTCACACTGCAGCAGTTTCGCGGTGGGCTGCAACCGATCCAGCAGATCCATCAGATCGTCGGTGACCAGCCGCTCGTTGCTGTCGGAGTCGGTGATGATGATCGCGTCCAGGCCGTACCGCGCTGCGCGCCACTTGTTCTCCTGCACATGCCACGGCGGAAGGGTGGGCATGGTCTCCCCCGCCTCCACCCTGCGATCCAGATCCACGATCAGGCAGTGGATCAGGGCGACGAGTGCGGAGAGTTCGAAGCGACTGGGGATGCCGTCGCAGACGCGGACCTCGATGGTCCCCCATTTCGGCGCGGGGCGGATATCCCAGTGCATCCCGCCGAGTTGTTCGAACACACCGGTTTTCATCTGGTCGTGCACGAAAGACTCGAACTGCGACCAGTTCTCGAACTGGAACGGCAAGCCGGCGGTCGGCAGCTGCTGGAACATCAGCGCGCGATTGCTCGCGTACCCGGTATCGATGCCGGCCCACATCGGTGAGGACGCCGACAGCGCCAGCAGATGCGGATACGAGAGCAGCAGCGTGTTGAGAATCGGAAAGACCTTCTCCGGGTGCGAGACTCCCACGTGCACGTGCACGCCCCAGATCAGCATCTGGCGGCCCCACCACTGGGTGCGGCTGATCAGCTCGTCGTAATGCTCGGAGCGAGTCAGCTGTTGCGTCGACCACTGGGCGAACGGATGGGTGCCCGCGCAGAACAGGTCCACACCGACCCGGTCGGCGGCCGCGCGCACGGTGTCCATCGTGGCGTGCATCTCATCGACCACCTCGCCGACGGTGTCGTGGACACCGCTGACGAGTTCGACCGTATTCTTCAGCAGTTCCTTGGTGACATGCGGCGGGCCGTTGGGCGCCCGCAGATCACCGACCTGATCGAAGACCGCGGCGGCCGTATTGGAGAGATTGCGCGTCTGCTTGTCGACGAGCGCGATCTCCCATTCGACGCCCAGCGTCGGGCGGGGCGAGCCGTTCCAGGGAACCGTTCGAGAGCCAGCCCCACCCATGACGAATCCGCTCTTACCCGATGACGCCGCAGGCGACCCGGCCGCCCGCGTCGCCGGTTGCCAGAGTCTCGGCATCGGGTCCGGGCGCGCCACCGTTGGCCTGCAGGTAGCGGTTCGGGATGTTGCCGAAGTTGTCGGCGCCGGCGTGGATCATCAGCGCCTTGCCCTTGACCTGGTCCAGCGTCACGGAGTCGGTGGTGGTCACCAGCTTCGCGGTGCCGTCCTTGCCGACCTCGAGCGAGGTCAGATCGCCGCTGGAGGGATGGGCGTTCGACTCGCCCACCTGGAGGTGGCCACCGGCGGAGAGGAAGTTGCCCGGCGCGCCGCCGGACGGGGCGGTGGAGTTCGGCTCGCACTTGCCGTTCTGGTGGATGTGCAGGCCGTGGAAGCCCGGCTGCAGGCCGTGCGCGTCGACGGTGATCTGCAGCTTGTCGCCGGACTTGGCGATGGTGGCGGTGCCGACCTGCGCGCCGGAGGGGTCCTTCAACTGCACCGAGACCGAATCGCCGGAGGGCGGGTTCTGCTCGGCGCCGGTGCCGGAGTTCTCCGCCGGACCGGCGCTACCGGTCCATACCGGCGGGGTGGTCCCCTTGACGTCGCTCGACTCCTGGCTGTTGCTGCACGCGACCAGGCCGAAAGCCGCGATCGCCAGCATCGGGGTCACAGTCCGCCAGGAGGGGCGACGGGTTGCGGAGGGGGCCATCGGAGAACTCCTTTACGAGTACCGAGTTTACGAGTAGTGCTGGTTGAACAGATTCCTTACCGGACAAGATCTTGCCAGAGCCGTTATGCACCGCACTGGTGGGGCTCGGTTGGGTTCTAGTTACCGGTGACGATGACGATGACGCCCGGCGGCGAGTCCGCGATTCCGGCGAAACGCGGTTCGGCCGATACTCCCAGTTCATTCGCGATCGCCTGGGCGGTTTCCCGTTCGTGCGGGGAATTTCCGTAATAGACAGTTGTTTTCGCGATCACACCGCCGGGATAGTTGCCGGTCTCGGTGACGTCGAAGCCCGCCGCGGTGAGCTGGCTCCCGGTGCGGGAGGCCAGGCCGGCGACGGTGCTGTTGTTCAGCACCCGGACCGGGACGGTCTTGTCCACACCGGCCGTCGTGCTGGTCGCCGCCGCGGTGGTCGTGGTGAGCGCGGTCGTCGGCGCCGCGGTGGTCGCGGCCGCTGTCGTCGTGGCGGCGGCGCGGGTCGTGGTGACCGGGGCGGCCGTCGTTTCGGTGTCCGACGAGGTCTCCGCGGCAGCGGAATCGGAACTCGAGTTCGACAGCGCCATCGCGCCGAGGCCCGCGAAGACGATGGCCAGCGCGATCAGCACCATCGCGAGTGCTCGCAGCGGCGGTCCACCGGAGGGCGGATTCGGGTTGCTCACGGTGTCGACCCTAGTCGCAGGGATGAGCGGGCGCGTGCATCGGACATCCGCCGATCAGACCTGAAAGCCCAGCCGCCGCGCCGCCCGCGATTTCTGCCGGCTGGCCCGCAACCGGCGCAGCCGTTTCACCAGCATCGGATCGGCGGCCAGCGCCTCGGGCTTGTCGACGACGGCGTTGAGAACCTGGTAGTAGCGGGTGGCGGACATGGCGAACAGCTCCCGGATGGCTTCTTCCTTGGCACCGGCGTACTTCCACCACTTGCGCTCGAAATCGAGGATGTCGAGTTCGCGACGGGTGAGACCGTCGACCGCGACCCCCTCGGGGGCGCCCTCGACCACCGCGCCGGAGGCGCCTTCGACCACTGCCACGATCTCTTCGCTCGCGGAGCTGTCCTCGCTTGCGGATAGATTCCGGGCCGCTGCGCTGTCCATATCGCTCCCTCGCCGAATCAACAACGGACGACAGTCGTCGTCATTCAACCACGCGGCACACCCGTTCACCGAGGCGTCGTACGGCGTGTCGGGCCGTACACGCGGCGCCGCGTAAAGTGTGCCACCATGGCGATTCTCCCGATCCGCATCGTCGGCGATCCGGTGCTGCACAACCCGACCCGGCAGGTGTCGCAGTCGCCGGACGAGCTCGCCGGCCTGATCGCGGACATGTACGAAACCCTCGATGCCGCCAACGGAGTCGGGCTGGCCGCCAATCAGGTCGGTGAATCGCTGCGCCTGTTCGTCTACGACTGCCCCGACGTGCAGCCCGACGGTTCGGTGCAGCGGCGGCGCGGCGCGGTGATCAACCCGGTGCTGGAAACCTCCGAGATCCCCGAAACCATGCCCGATCCCGACGACGACGAGGAGGGCTGCCTCTCCGTTCCGGGTGAGCAGTTCCCCACCGGCCGCGCGGACTGGGCGCGGGTCACCGGCACCGACGAACACGGCGAGCCGATCACCATCGAGGGCAAGGGTTTCTTCGCCCGCATGCTCCAGCACGAGGTCGGCCACCTCGACGGCTTCCTCTATGTGGATGTGCTGATCGGCCGCAACGCCCGCGCCGCGAAGAAGGCGATCAAGCGCAACGGCTGGGGCACACCGGGTCTGAGCTGGGTGCCGGGCGAGGTGCCGGATCCGTTCGGGCATGACGACTGACCGTCCCGATATCCCGCTCGGGCGCCGCGTGGTGGTGCGGTACCGCCTGCCCGAGGGTTATCCGCAGCAGTTCACGGATGTGATCGGCGAACTCGTCTCACCGGATCCGGTGCAGGTCCGCACCGCCGACGGCACCACCGTGACCATCGCACCCGATCGGGTGGTGGCGATGAAAGCACTGGGGCCGCGCCCGATCCGGATCGGTGAGATCCGCGCGCTGGAAGCGGCGGCGATCGACGGCTGGCCCGGACTCGAGCGGGCCTGGTTCGACGGCTGGTTGTGCAGTGCCGGCAACGGATACAGCCATCGCGCGAATTCCGCTGTGCCACTGGGCGAATCCGGTCGCAACGCCGCCCTCGACATGCGCACGCTGCAACGCATCGGCGAGTGGTACACCGAACACGGTCTGCCGCTGCAGCTTCGGCTCCCCGACCGCCTGGCGCCGGTGCCGCCGGGCTGGCGCACCTGGGGCGAGACGAGGGTGCTCGGCATCGATATCGCCACTTTCGTACTGCCGCAGGGTCCGTCGATGGTCCGCATCGACGAGCGGCCGCACCCGGCCTGGCTGGAACTGCACCGGCACCGCGGGGAGGACACCGTCGACGTGGCCGCGCCGCTGCCCGACACCGACGTGCTCACCGCGGTCCGCGACGGTGAACTCGGTTTCGCCGCGCTGGGCCTGCCGACTCCGCTGGCCATCGGCCGCGGCGCACTGACCACCGCCCCCGACGGACGCCACTGGATCGGCCTGAGTTGTCTCGCGGTCGCCGCACCCCACCGCCGCCACGGCCTGGGCACCCTCGTGTGCGCCGAGCTGATCAACTGGGGCTACAAGCGCGGCGCCACGCACGCCTACGTCCAGGTGGAGGTGAACAACGACGCCGCCCTCGCGATGTACCGGGAGATGGGCTTCGTCGACCATCACGCCTACCGCTACGCCGCTCCGGACCCCGACGCGGGCCGCCACCGCCGCGAGTGAACCGGCCGACTAACCTCGTTTCATGCGGTTGGCCACCTGGAATGTGAATTCGATTCGATCCCGAGTGGATCGGGTCGTGTCGTGGCTGGACCGCGCCGATATCGATGTGCTGGCCATCCAGGAAACCAAATGCCGCGACGACCAGTTCCCGGCCGAGCGGTTCGAAGAGGCCGGCTACGAGGTCGTGCACACCGGCTTCAGTCAGTGGAACGGGGTGGCGATCGCCTCCCGGGTGGGCATCGACGAGGTCGAGGTCACCTTCCCGGGCCAGCCCGGATTCGACAAGGACGCCGGCGCCTCGCTGATCAGCGCGCCGGTGGTGGAGGCACGGGCGATCGGCGCCACCTGCGGTGGCGTCCGGGTGTGGAGTCTGTACGTACCCAACGGGCGCACACTGACCGATCCGCACTACACCTACAAGCTGGAATGGCTTGCGGCCCTGCGTGATTCCGGTGCGGCCTGGTTGGGGGCCGACCCGTCGGCGCAGATCGCGCTGTGCGGCGACTGGAACATCGCACCCACCGACGACGACGTGTGGTCGCCGGAATTCTTCGCGCACAAGACGCACACCTCGGCCCCGGAGCGGGCCGCGTTCGACGCCGTCGTGGCGGCGGGATTCACCGATGTGATGCGCCCGTTCGCTCCCGGCCCGGGTGTCTACACCTACTGGGATTACACCCAGCTGCGCTTTCCGCGCAAGGAGGGTATGCGCATCGATTTCGTCCTCGCCTCACCCGCGCTGAGCGCCCGCGCCGTCGATGCCGGGGTCGATCGCGAGGAACGAAAAGGTAAGGGCGCCAGCGATCATGCGCCCGTGGTGGTCGAATTCTCGGACTCTCCGGCGCTTTCGGAGCAGCCGGGACCGGAGGTCAGCTCTGCCGGGTCTTGATGGCGTCGTGGGAGATGTAGACGTCGTAGCTGCCGGGCATCGCGATCACCGCATTGCCGTAGGCCGAGCGGATGAACGGTTCGGTGTACCAGCTGTGATCGCGCATATCGGTGAAGAAGTCGCCGTCGCCGCCGCCCAGCATGGTCTGGTGCTGACTCACCGCGGCACCGTCGAGCCGCTGACCGTAGAGCCGGGTCACCTTGTAGCCGGAATGGAATCCGAGCGCGTTGACCCACGGCTCCAATTCCACGATATCGGCCTGTAGCACCCACAGATCACCCTCGATCCGATAGGTCTGATGCGTCTCGTCGTGATGGCCGTCGCCGTAGAGGGTGAGCTCGATATCGAGGGTATGGTCTTTGCCCGCAACGCTTTTCGCGACGACGTGCGCGGCCTTCACCTCACCGGTCAGCCCGAGGTAAGTCTGCAGCAGGGTCACCGCCCACAGCAGGACGACCGCCACCAGCAGCACCACCAGCCCGCTCGCGCCGCGCCCGATATGGCTGCGCCAGCCCGCTTTCCGGGCGCGCAGGACGGCCGTGACCAGCATCGCGATCGCGACGACGAAGAGCACCGCCAGCAATGCCTGGATCCAGCCGAAGGCCATGGGGAATACCATGCCGACAGTTGTACCCGCATTCGGGTACCGCACGCGGGCGAGTCGGACACGAATACGCCACGGCCGGCCGGGATTTCCCGGCCGGCCGTGTGCGCGGTGTGGGCTTCGAGCCTAGAAGGCGCCCTCCTCCAGCCGCATGATGTCGGTGTCGAGGTTTTCCACCACGGCCCGCATACCACTCAGCAGCGGCAGCTGGTTCTTGGCGAACCACGATGCGACGCCGACCTTTCCGGCGTAGAACAGCCGATCCTTCTCCGCCGGCTGTCCCGCCAGCGCGGCCTGCGCGACCTGCGCCTGCGCCAGCAGCCGCCAGCCGATGACGAGATCGCCCACGGCGTGCAGGAAGCGCACGGAACCGAGTCCGACCTTGTAGATCTCCTCCGGCGTCTGCGCCGCGGCCACCAGATAGCCGGTGAGCGCGGTCGCCATCGCCTGCACATCCGCGAGCGCGGCGCCCAGCAGGGTCTTCTCCGCCTTCAGGGTGTCGGGCTCGCTCTCGACGAACTGCTGCACCAGTCCGGCGACATGGGCGAGCGCCACGCCCTTGTCGCGAACGATCTTGCGGAAGAAGAAGTCCTGCGCCTGGATCGCGGTCGTACCCTCGTACAGCGAGTCGATCTTCACGTCGCGGATGTACTGCTCGATCGGGTAGTCCTGCAGATATCCCGATCCACCGAAGGTCTGCAGCGACTCGGTGAGGGTTTCGTACGCCCGTTCCGAGGCGACGCCCTTGACGATCGGCAGCAGCAGGTCGTTGACCCGCGCCGCGGTATCGGAGTCGGCGCCGAAATTCGCCTGTGCCACATCGTCGTTCTGATACGACGCGCAATACAGATACAGCGCCCGCAGACCCTCGGCATAGGACTTCTGCAGCGCCAGGCTGCGCCGGACGTCCGGGTGGTGGGTGATGGTGACGCGCGGAGCGGTCTTGTCGGCCATCTGGGTCAGATCGGCGCCCTGTACGCGAGACTTCGCGTACTCCAACGCGTTCAGGTATCCGGTGGACAGGGTTCCCGCCGACAGCACGCCGACCATCATGCGAGCGTTCTCGATGACCTTGAACATCTGGGCGATGCCGTTGTGCACGTCGCCGACCAGGTAACCGATCGCGGGCTTGTCGCCACCGTAGGTCAGCTCACAGGTCGGCGAGGACTTGATGCCCATCTTGTGTTCGAGGTTGGTCACCAGCACGCCGTTGCGCTCGCCCAATTGCATTGTCTGCGAATCGAACAGGTACTTCGGCACCACGAACAGCGACAGGCCCTTGGTACCCGGGCCGGCGCCCTCGGGCCGCGCCAGGGTGAGGTGGAAGATGTTGTCGGCGGTGTCGCCGACGTCACCACCGGAGATGAAGCGCTTCACCCCTTCGATGTGCCAGGTCCCGTCGGGCTGCTGAACGGCCTTGGTGCGGCCCATGCCGACATCGGATCCGGCATCGGGTTCGGTGAGGACCATCGTTCCGCCCCAGCGGTTTTCCCAGGCGTGCTCGGCCCACCGCCGCTGTTCCTCGGTGCCCTCGCGGTACAGCACCTGGTGCATGAGCGGGCCCATATTGAAGAAGCTGGCCGAATTGTTCGCCGCCACAAGCATTTCCTGGATGGCCCAGATCAGCGGCGACGGGGCGTCGACACCGCCCATGTCCTCGGGCATACCCAGTCCGGACCAGCCGGCCTCGTTGACCGCCGCGACCGTCTTGCGCAGCGGGTCCGGCACTATGACCTCGTGCTCGGCGGCGTCGAACGAGATCGGATTGCGATCGGCGTCGACGAACGACTCGGCTACCGGCCCCTCCGCCAACCGCTGCACCTCGGTGAGCATTCCGCGTGCGGTTTCGGTATCCAGATCGCCGTACGCGCCGGCCTCCAGCAGCGCACCGATTCCCAACACCTCGAACAAGTTGAACTCGATATCCCGAAGGTTCGCCTTGTAGTGCGACACGCTCAGGGCCTCCTCGCCATCGTGGGATGTTCTCCGTCGGAGGTTGCCGTACCCGCGTTCACTTACGCAACCGTAACCGGCCGAGACTAGAGAATTCGGGGTAACTTATGCGGGCGGACCAGTCCATCCGCGATTCACTTTTCCCAATCGCGCCCCGCCTCGCGGCAATTTGCTCGGAATGTGCTCGCATTCGATATCCCGATCGGCATCCCCCGATCGGCCGAGACCCGCCCGCGCGGCGCCCCTCCGCCGGTGCGATGCGACCGGCATAACCGCCCTCTACCACTGCTATCTTGTTCGCCATGGCTTCGGAATCCGCGGTACGACCGCGTCAACGGGCCCAGCATCTCGGCCCCGAACGCCGCCGCCCGCAGGTTCTGGATGCGGCGCTGCGCATCGCGGCGGACGAGGGGATCGCGGCCGTCACCATCGCCGCCGTGGCCGAACGCCTGACCGTGACCCGGCCGGTGGTCTACGCCTGCTTCGCCGATCGCGTCGAACTCATCAACGCCCTCATCCAGCGTGAGGAGGGGCTGCTGCTGGCCGGCATCATGGACGCCCTGCCGCCGCGCCGGGTGGAGGCCGACGAAGAGGTCTTCGTCGAGGGCTTCCGCGCCCTGCTGGAGACGGTCTCCAAACGCCCCGACACCTGGAAACTGCTGCACGGCAATCCCGATCCGGCGGTAGCGAGTTCGTTCGGACGCGGGCGCAGCTTCGCGGTCGAGCGCTGCACCCGCCGGTTGCGGCCCACGCTGGAGGCGTGGGGAACCGTCGACGCGGAACGCAAACTGCCCGCACTGGTCGAGTTGTGGGTTTCGGCCGGTGAGGGCGCGGTGCGAACGCTGGTGACCGAGGGCGACAAGTGGACCCCGCAGGATCTGGGCGCCTTCGTCGGCGCGGCGGTCTACCGGGCGCTGCGCTCGGCCTGAGAGCTGTCGCGAAACCGCCGCTCGACTGGTATTTCTGCCGACCGAAGTTCGCACTCTCCGGCAATCGGTCTAGCTAAAATGGAAATCGGCGTCCATTCGACCAGCGACCCGGCGGGAGAGCGGTATGGCGTTCTATCGGCAACTGGGATCCCTACCGGCGAAGCGGCACACCCAGCATCGTGACGAACGGGGGCAGCTGCTCTACGAGGAGCTGATGGGCGAGGAAGGCTTCTCCGGCGACTCGTCGCTGCTGTATCATCGCGGCCTGCCGCCGGCGATCGTCGACTCCTCGGTCTGGCGGCCGCCGAATCCCGGGACCGTGCCGAACCATCCGCTGCGGCACCGGCACCTGCGGCTGCACGAACTGTTCCCCGAGTCCGTACTCGCGCAGACCGACGTCGTGACGGGCCGCCGCCTGATCCTCGGCAACGACGACGTGCGCATCTCCTATGTGGCGGCGCTGGGCGAATCACCCTTGTACCGCAACGCGATCGGTGACGAGCTGGTCTACGTCGAATCCGGATCGGGCGTGGTGGATACCGTCTTCGGGCGGCTGCCGGTGCACGCCGGCGATCACGTGCTGCTGCCGCGGGCGACCACGCATCGCTGGCGGCCGGAGGGCCCCGAACCGCTGCGCGGCTACATCATCGAGGCGACCGGACATATCACCGCACCGAAACGGTATCTGTCCGCATTCGGCCAGTTCCTGGAGAATTCGCCGTACTGCGAGCGGGATCTGCACGGTCCGGCCGAGCCGCTGCAGGAGTCCGGCACCGAGGTCGAAGTGCTGGTGAAACATCGGCCCGGCGCCGAAATACTCGGCACCCGAATGGTGTACGCCCATCATCCGTTCGACGTGGTGGGCTGGGACGGCTGCCTGTACCCGTACACCTTCGATATCGCCGATTTCGAGCCGATCACCGGCCGGGTTCATCAGCCGCCCCCGGTGCACCAGGCCTTCGCGGGGACGAACTTCGTGATCTGCGATTTCGTACCCCGCAAGGTCGACTACCACCCGCTGTCGATTCCGGTGCCCTACTACCATTCCAACGTCGACTCCGACGAGATCCTGTTCTACTGCGGCGGAAACTACGAGGCGCGGCGCGGTTCCGGTATCGGACCGGGATCGGTCTCGGTGCATCCGGGCGGATATGCGCACGGTCCGCAGCCGGGCGCCTACGAGCGCAGTATCGGCGTGGAATATTTCGACGAGCTGGCGGTGATGGTCGACACCTTCCGCCCGCTGGGGCTCGGCGAGGGCGCCCTGGCCTGCGAGGACCCGGATTACGCGTGGACCTGGTCGGGCCGCGGGCCGAGTTCGGAGCGGGCGTGAACGCCACGGTCCGGCTGGAGGTGTCCGACGATGCCCCGTTCGGGCCGGACAACCTGCCCTACGGGGTGTTCGCGCCGCCCGGCGGCGATTTCCGAGTCGGCGCCCGGATCGGCTCGGATGTCGTGGATCTGGCTGTGTTGCTGGATGATTCGACGTTCGCGCGACCCGATCTGAACGCTTTCCTGGCCCAGGGGCCACGGCGTTGGCACACGGTGCGCGAACGGCTGCGGGAGGCGGTGCGTGGGCCACTGCCCGCGGCGGTGATCCATCCGCTCGCGTCGGTGCGATCGAAGCTCCCGATCGCGATCGGCGACTATGTGGACTTCTACGCGAGTATCGACCACGCCACCCGGCTCGGGCGGTTCCTGCGTCCCGACGGCGAACCGCTGCTGCCGAATTGGCGACACCTGCCGGTGGGGTACCACGGGCGCGCGGGCAGCGTGGTGGTCTCGGGCACCCCGGTGATCCGGCCCTGCGGTCAGCGCCGGACCGGCTCGGGCGCAACGGAATTCGCGCCGTCCGCACGGCTGGACATCGAGGCGGAACTCGGCTTCGTCGTCGGCGCCGGTTCCGAGCTCGGGACATCGATCGCGGTGGACGCGTTCTCCGATCATGTTTTCGGCGTGGCGCTGGTCAACGACTGGTCGGCCCGCGACATACAGGCCTGGGAGGGACAGCCGCTCGGCCCGTTCCTCGGCAAATCGTTCGCCACCTCGCTGGCGGCGTGGATCACGCCGCTCGCCGCGCTGGAATCCGCCCGGATCGCGCTGCCGGAACAAACCCCGGAACCGCTTCCCTATCTACGGGGACAACAGGATTGGGGATTCGACATCGACGTGCGCGTGCACTGGAACGGTGTCCCGGTGAGTGCGCCGCCGTATCGGGCGATGTACTGGTCGGGGGCGCAGATGCTGGCCCATCTGACGGCCAACGGCGCCGGCACCCGGCCCGGCGACCTGTTCGCCTCCGGCACGATCTCGGGTCCCCGCCGGGATCAGAGCGGATCGTTCATCGAACTCTCCGGCAACGGCGCCGAGCCCGTCGACATCGGCGGCTCCGAGCGGACCTTCCTCGCCGACGGGGATACGGTCCTGCTGACCGCGACGGCCCCTGGCCCCGGCGGCTCACCTATGGCGTTAGGCGAGGTCAGCGGCCGGGTCCTGCCCGCTCGCCGCTGATCGGGAGCGGGTCACCGTCCTGGCGGACACAACCCGATAATTGTGCAGCGCGACTACAATGTGAGAGGCGTCACAGCACGGAGCGCGTCTTCCACATCCGTTCGGTGCGGTGAACACCATCGGCAGCGTGGCTTACAAGGAGCAGCTATGCGCGAATACAGCCTGCCGGCCGTACAGGAAGTACCCCCCGGCGCCACCCTCGGCGACCTTGTTCACCGCAACGCCGAGAAGTATCCCGACGTCGCGGTCATCGCTCGAAAACGCGACTCCCGATGGGAGGATGTGACCGCGGTCGAATTCCTCGCCGAGGTGCGAGCGGCGGCCAAGGGCCTGATCGCCAGTGGTATCGAGCCGGGCGACCGGGTGGCGATCATGTCCCGCACCCGGTACGAGTGGACCCTGCTCGATTTCGCCATCTGGTGCGCCGCGGCCGTCCCCGTTCCGGTGTACGAGACGTCCTCCGCCGAACAGGTGCAATGGATACTCTCCGATTCCGGAGCCGTCGCGGTGATCACGGAAACCGCCGCGCACACGGCCGTCGTGGGCAAGGTGCAGGAACAGGTGCCCGATCTCGCGCACATCTGGGAGATCGAGGCGGACGCGGTCGCCACCCTCGTGCGAACCGGCGCCGATGTCACCGACGCCGCGCTGGACGAACGGCGCTCCGCTATCGCCGGGGACTCTCTCGCGACCATCGTCTACACCTCCGGCACCACCGGCCGGCCCAAGGGATGCCGGATCACCCACGGCAACTTCCTCGGCGAACTGGGCAACGCGACCGCCCGCCTGCCGCAGTTGTTCCGCACGGGCGAGTCGTCGGTCCTGCTGTTTCTGCCGCTGGCCCATGTGTTCGGACGGATCGTCGAGGTGGCCGCGGCGCTCGTGCCGATCAAGATCGGTCATGTCGGCGACGTCAAGAACGTCACCGACGAGCTGGGAACCTTCCGGCCGACGCTGATCCTCGGCGTACCGCGGGTGTTCGAGAAGGTCTTCAACACGGCGCGCACGCAGGCGCAGTTGACGCATCGGGGCCGGATCTTCGATATCGCCGCCGATACGGCGATCGCCTACAGCCGCGCCTTGGATAGCGACCATGTCCCGCTGGGGCTGCGCCTACGCCATCAGCTGTTCGACCGTTTGGTGTATCGCAAGCTGCGAGCCGCGCTCGGCGGCCGGGCCACGCACGCCCTCTCCGGTGGCGCTCCACTCGGCGAACGGCTGGGGCACTTCTTCCGCGGCGTCGGCTTCACGGTGCTGGAGGGTTACGGGCTCACCGAAACCTCCGGAATCGCCACCTTCAACCCGGACGACCGACCGAAGATCGGAACCGTCGGCCAGCCGGTGCCGGGCACGACGGTTCGCATCGATGAAGACGGCGAGATCCTGCTGCGGGGCCCCCAGATGTTCCCCGGCTACTGGAACAACCCCGTGGCCACCGCGGACACCTTCCGCGACGACTGGTTCGCCACCGGCGACATCGGCTCACTCGACGACGAGGGCTACCTCTCCATCACCGGCCGCAAGAAAGAACTCATCGTGACGGCCGGCGGCAAGAACGTCGCCCCGGCGGTGATCGAAGACCGCATTCGAGCCCACGCCATCGTCGGCGAAGTCGTGGTCGTCGGCGACGCCAAACCTTTCGTCACCTGTCTGGTCACCGTCGACAGCGAGCACTTCCCGATCTGGAAGCAGCTGCACGGCAAACCCTCCGAGGCCACCCTCGAAGACCTCGATTCCGACCCGGAGCTGCTGAGCGCGATCCAGGCCGCCGTCGACGACGGCAACGCGGCCGTATCCCGAGCCGAGGCGGTCCGGAAGTTCAGGCTGCTGCGCACCGAATTCACCGAGGCCAACGGCTATCTCACCCCGTCACTCAAACTCAAGCGCAACGTGGTCCTGCGCGACTTCGCCGACGAGATCGAGGCACTGTATTCGACGTAGCAGGGCCGGTTCGACTACCGAGTCCGATTCAGGGGCCGATCGCGGGGGCAGTGACGCGCCCCACGGTCTCGCGGTACCCTCGGCCGGGTACCACATCGTGCCAACGGGGGCTCGCACCAGCGGGCTGAGAGGACGGCTAGCCCATTCGGGCGGATCGAGGGCCGTCGACCGTACGAACCTGACCGGGTAATGCCGGCGTAGGGAGGATTGAGCTCACATGTCGTCGAACCATGTCACCACCGGCCCCATTGCGGGCAGCGCAAAGCACTACGAGCAGATCGACGCCGACGGGACGACGTTGCGCATCCCGGTCCGCCGGATCAATTTGACCAACGGCGAACACTTCGACGTCTACGACACCTCCGGGCCGTACACCGACGATTCGGCGACGATCGACCTGGAGGCCGGACTTCCGAAGCTCCGCGCCGGCTGGACCGAACCGGATGTGCCGGGCCCGCGCACCCAGCTGGCCTGGGCCAGAGCCGGCGCGATCACCGCCGAGATGCGGTATATCGCTGCGCGCGAAGGTGTTTCGCCGGAATTGGTTCGCGACGAGGTGGCCGCCGGCCGGGCCGTGATCCCCGCCAACCACAACCATCCCGAATGCGAGCCGATGATCATCGGCAAGAAGTTCGCGGTGAAGATCAACGCCAACATCGGCAACTCCGCGGTCACCTCCTCGATCGCCGAAGAGGTGGAGAAGATGGTGTGGGCCACCCGCTGGGGCGCCGACACCATCATGGACCTGTCCACCGGTAAGAACATCCACGAGACCCGCGAGTGGATCCTGCGGAATTCGCCGGTACCGGTCGGCACCGTGCCGATCTACCAGGCGCTGGAGAAGGTGAACGGCGATCCGACCGAGCTGACCTGGGAAATCTATCGCGACACCGTGATCGAGCAGGCCGAGCAGGGCGTGGACTACATGACCGTGCACGCCGGGGTGCTGCTGCGGTACGTACCGCTGACCGCCAAGCGCGTCACCGGTATCGTCTCGCGCGGCGGTTCGATCATGGCGGCGTGGTGTCTGGCCCACCACCAGGAATCGTTCCTGTACACGAACTTCGCGGAGCTGTGCGAGATCCTCGC
Organism: Nocardia sp. NRRL WC-3656; assembly: GCF_000720265.1. NCBI lineage: Bacteria > Bacillati > Actinomycetota > Actinomycetes > Mycobacteriales > Nocardiaceae > Nocardia > Nocardia sp. NRRL WC-3656. Next base: position 43,939 of record NZ_JOJF01000016.1, read on the forward strand.
GAAATACGACATCACCTTCTCGCTCGGCGACGGACTGCGGCCCGGTTCCATCGCGGATGCCAACGACGAGGCGCAGTTCGCCGAACTGCGCACCCTCGGCGAGCTGACCAAGATCGCGAAATCCCATGGCGTGCAGGTGATGATCGAGGGCCCGGGCCACGTCCCGATGCACAAGATCGTGGAGAACGTGCGGCTGGAGGAGGAGCTGTGCGAGGAGGCGCCGTTCTACACCCTGGGCCCGCTCGCCACCGACATCGCACCGGCCTACGACCACATCACCTCGGCGATCGGCGCGGCGATCATCGCCCAGGCCGGCACCGCGATGCTCTGCTACGTCACCCCGAAGGAACATCTGGGCCTGCCCAACCGCGACGATGTGAAGACCGGTGTGATCACCTACAAGATCGCCGCGCATTCCGCCGATCTCGCCAAGGGGCATCCGCGGGCGCAGGAACGCGACGACGCATTGTCCAAGGCGCGCTTCGAATTCCGCTGGCACGACCAGTTCGCGTTGTCGCTGGACCCCGACACCGCGCGGGAGTACCACGACGAAACGCTGCCCGCCGAACCCGCCAAGACCGCCCACTTCTGCTCGATGTGCGGCCCGAAGTTCTGCTCGATGCGGATCTCCGCCGATGTGCGCGAGTACGCGGAGAAGCAGGGACTCACCGACGTGGAGGCGATCGAGGCCGGTATGGCCGAGAAGTCGGCCGAATTCGCCGAGGCCGGTGGAAAGGTCTATCTGCCGGTCGTGTCCTGACAGCGAAAGCTGTTGTGCCGTAACGGTCCGGCCGTTGCGCTGCGCGCGCCGACGCCCGCCCGCCGCCAGGGCGTGCGTCGGCGCCGCAGATGTGCCGCACGTCCGCGGCTCATCACTCGATGTTCGCGAGCGTCCGGATTCCGGTGAGGATCACGCGGACGCCGTGCTCGAATTCGTCGTTCGGATCGATCGTGGACAGCGTGGTGACCAGGTGGGCCGTACGCGGATAGCGATCGGGGTCCACCGCCCGGTCGAGGTGGGCATAGGGATTGTCGGCACCGTAGTCCGCACCCGTACGCGCCTGCTCCTCGATCACGAAGCCGACCGTGTAATGCAGGACGATCGGGAAGACCCACCCGGCCTGATCGGCGGAGAAACCCGCGTCCTCCAGTGTGCGTAGCGTCAATTCCATTGTGCGCCACATCGACTCGTCGCTGACGTAGGTACCGGCGAGCAGTCTGCCGCCGTCGCGGTGGCGCAGCATCGAACGCCGCAGCCGGCCGGCCAGTTCGGTGATCCAGTCCTGCCAGGTCTCGCCCCGGCGCGGCCCCTCCACGCGGTCGACCGCGGCGGTGAAGACCGCGCGCGCCATCACATCGAGCAGTTCCTGCTTGTTCTTGACATGCCAGTACAGCGCCGGCGCCTGCACGTTCAGCGCCGACGCCACCTTGCGCATGGTCAGCCCGTCGAGCCCGGTCTCGTCCAGCAGCTCCAGCGCGGCCGCGCCGATGACGTTGGCGTCGAGTTTCATCGCACCTCCCAGTCGATTGCTTGACAGCTTAACAACGTTCTGGTGTCCTTAACGACGTTAAGGATTTAACAACGTTAAGGAGCGGGTCGTGCACACAACCGAGGTAGTCGTCGCAGGTGGCGGGCCTACCGGCCTGATGCTGGCGTACGAACTGCGGCTGGCCGGGGTCGAAGTGGAACTGCTGGACGCGCTGCCGGCCCGCACCGGCGAATCCCGGGCCGGAGGTATTCACGCGCGCACCATGGAGATTCTCGACCAGCGCGGCCTGCTCGACGAGCTGCTGCGTCAGGGACGCACTCTGCCGCGGGGGCATTTCGGCGGACTTCCGCTCGACTTCAGCGACTTCCACACCCGCTTCCCGTACACGCTCGCGGTGTTGCAGTCGGTGATCGAGCGTGAGTTGGACCGTCACGCGACGGCGGCCGGCGCGCCCGTGCAGTGGGATTCGCCGGTCACGGGATTTCGTCAGGACGATTCCGGGGTGGAGGTCGAGGTCGGCGGGACCCACCCCCGCCGGATCCGCGCCGCTTACCTGGTCGGCTGCGACGGCGGGCGCAGTGCGGTGCGCAAGCTCGCGGGCATCGGCTTCGACGGTACCGACGCGACGGTGACGGGAATGATCGCCGATGTCGAACTCGCCGCTCCTCCTGCCGAGTTGTTCTTCGGCGCCCGGGGCGCGACCGGCGACTATTCCGTGATCCAGTTCGAGCCAGGGTGGTACCGGCTGATCGCCCAGTGCCACGACCGGGTGCGCGAGCGGGGCAGCGAGTTGACCTTCGACGAATTTCGCGACGCATTCACCGAACTCGCCGGCACCGATTTCGGTATGCACAGCCCGCGGTGGGTCACCCACTACGGCGATGCCGCCCGGCAGGCCGATCGCTACCGCGTCGGCCGGGTGTTCCTGGCCGGCGATTCCGCGCACATCCATTTCCCGGCCGGTGGCCAAGGCCAGAATCTGGGTCTGCAGGATGCGGCCAACCTGGGCTGGAAGCTGGCCGCCGTCCTGCGCGGCAATGCCTCCGACGCGCTGCTGGACACCTACGAGTCCGAACGCCGGCCGATCGCCGCACGGGTACTGCAGAACACGCGCGCCCAGACGGCGCTGTCACGACCTGGCGCACACGTGGACGCGTTGCGCGACAGCATGTCCGACCTCCTCGCGATCGACGAGGTCCGTCATCGCCTCGGGCTCATGATCACCGCGCTCGATATCCGCTACGACTGCGGTGACCACCATCCGCTGTGCGGCCGGCGTGTTCCGGATTCCGACATCGTGACTGCCGACGGCCCGGCCCGCGTCCATGAACTGCTGCGCCCGGGGCGGCCGATCCTGTTGGTGCGCAACGCAGCCGAGGTGCCCGATATCAGCGACTGGAAGGATCGGGTGGACATCGTGTGCGCACAGGATCGGGGCGCCGAATGGACCGTTCCCGGCCTCGGGCCCGTTCCGGCACCCACGCATACCCTCATCCGCCCGGACGGCTATATCGCGTGGGTCGCAGTCGATTCCACCACCGACGGGTTGAACGCGGCGCTCACCACCTGGGTCGGCGCGAATACCGCACTGCGGTGAATTCGACGGCTACTTCCGGGGCTGCCAGCGCGCGACGAACTCCTCGGGTTGCGGTGCGGGACCGGGGAGTTCGCCCGGAGTGCGCAGACCGTCGAGCAGCAGGGTGAGCATGCGATGACGTAGTTGCGTGGTCCGGGTGGGATCGGGGAGGACGATCGCCGCGCACGCCTCCAGCACCAGGCTCAGGTCGGCGACCGTCACCCCGTCGCGCACGCCGCCGGAAACCGTTGCCCGGCGCAGTATCTCCTCGTTCAATTCCGCCGAGCGCCGCACCTGAGGGGCGAAGGATTCGTCCGGCGTGAAGGTGCCGGCCAGTCGCACGGTCAGCGAATGCACATCGGCGTCGACCACCCGGCGCAGGAATTCCGCCAGCACGTCCGCATCCGCCGGCAACTCCAGCGCGGCCTCGCCCTCGGCGTTGTAGCGGCACAGCCCCTGGTAGCAGAGCGTGCGCAGCAGCGCCTCCTTACTCGGATAGCGGCGATACAGCGCGCTGATCCCCACCCCGGCCCGTTCGGCGACGGCCGAGATCGGCGCGGTCGCATCGGCGAGGAAGACCGCGCGGGCGGCGTCGAGGATGATCCCGTCGTTGCGCGCGGCCTGCGCCTTGCGGCCGGGAAGCGCCTGGTGAGCTGGGGCGTCGGCTGATTTCGGCATGATCGCAGCGTAGCACTTGAAACGGAATGATCCGTTCTGATATTGTCTAAACAGAACGAAACATTCCGTTCCAGAGGGAGACGATCATGACCATCCGCCCGTTCCACATCGACATCCCGCAGGACCGCCTCGACGACCTCGCCGATCGGCTGCGCCGGGCGCTGTGGCCGAACGAGCTGCCCGGTGTCGGTGACGCCTACGGTGTGCCGGGCGATCGGGTGCGCGCGCTCGCCGAGTACTGGCTGAACGAATTCGACTGGCGTGCAACGGAAGCCCGGCTGAACGCGTATCCCCAGTTCCGCGCGGAGATCGACGGCGAGGACATCCACTTCCTGCACGTCCGCTCGTCGCGGCCGGATGCCCTGCCGGTGATCCTCACCCACGGCTGGCCCGGTTCGGTACTGGAGTACCTGGACGTGATCGAGGCGCTCACCGAACCGGAATCGCCCGACCATCCGGCCTTCCACGTGGTCGTGCCGTCGCTGCCGGGTTTCGGCTTCTCCGGCCCGACCCGCAGCACCGGCTGGGACACCCAGCGCACCGCCCGGGCCTGGGTGGAGCTGATGGATCGGCTCGGCTACCAGCGCTTCGGCGCGATCGGCAACGACGGCGGGTCGATGATCTCCCCGGAGATCGGCCGGCTGGCCGGTGATCGCGTGGTGGGGGTGCACGTGACGCAGTTGTTCTCCTTCCCCTCCGGCGATCCGGCGGAATTCGAGGGCTTGTCCGAAGAGGACCTGGGGGCGCTGGCGCACCTGCAGTGGTTCCATGACAACAAGATGGCGTTCAACATCCTGTGCAGCCAGCAACCGCAGACACTGGCCTACGCGCTCAGCGACTCCCCGCTGGGGCTCTTGGGCTGGAACGCACAGCTTTTCGGTGAAAGCCTCGATCCGGAATTCGTGATCGGCAATATCGCGCTGTACTGGCTCACCGGCACCGCGGCCTCCTCGATCCGGTTCTACTACGAGAACGCCCACGCCACCGCGCATCCGGACGGGCCGACCACCACCCCCACCGCCTTGGCCATGTTCGCCGGGGATTTCCAGTCGATCCGCCGCTTCGCCGACCGCGATCACAAGAACATCGTGAGCTGGAATTCCTACGACGTGGGATCCGTGACCGGCGGACCCAACGACGCGGCCGGACACTACGCCGCGCACGAGGCACCGGAGGTGCTGGTCGGCGACATCCGGACGTTCTTCGCCCGGGTCCGGTGAATCCCCCGGCGGCTGAGCAGTCGTACCGACTGCTCAGCCGGGGCGCCCTACCGCTGCTTCTTCCCCGCGACCGTCGTCTCGACACCCGATGAGGTGACGCCCTTGGCCTTCTTCTCCGCTCGCTTCTCCTTCAGCGACTTGCCGGACTTCTTGGACATGGTGCTGCGCGGAGATTTATCGGACATGAGGGTCCTTTGTTTGGCAGGATCCGAATGATCCTGTTGGCTCGACCGTACGCGCCGGACTCCCGCATCGGCGTAATGCGCCATCAGCACGGCCGCGTGGATGACCACGCTGCGGTCGCGTGCCGGCGCGTCGTAGGGTCTGTCTCGTGAAACTGCTGCCGTTGCCGGAACCGGGTGCTACGCCGGTCCGGGTGCTGACGATCGCCGGAACCGACTCCGGGGGCGGGGCCGGAATTCAGGCCGATTCGCGGACCATGGCACTGCTGGGGGTGCACGCCTGCGTGGCGGTGGCCGCGGTGACGGTGCAGAACTCGGTGGGGGTCAGCGGCTTCCACGAGATCCCGCCGCAGACCGTCGCCGATCAGGTGCGGGTGGTGACGGGCGATATCGGGGTCGCGGCCGCCAAGACGGGCATGCTGGCCTCGACCGCCATCATCGAGGCGGTGGCGCAGGTCTGCGACGAGGTCGGCATCGGACGCGACGGCACGGTGCCGTTGGTGGTCGATCCGGTGGCGGCCTCCATGCACGGCGACCCACTGCTGCATGCGGAAGCCCTGGACGCACTGCGCTCGGTTCTCATTCCGCGCGCCACGCTGGTGACCCCGAATCTGGACGAGGTGCGGCTGCTCACCGGCATCGCCGTCACCGACGACCGCACCGCCCGCAAGGCCGCCGAGGCGCTGATCGCACTCGGCCCGCGCTGGGCCGTCGTCAAGGGCGGCCACTTGCGCTCCTCCGAATTCAGCACCGATCTGCTGTTCGACGGCGAGCGCTTCCACGAGCTCACCGCGCCCCGCATCACGACCGGTAACGATCACGGCGGCGGCGACACCCTGGCCGCCGCCTCCGCCTGCGCCCTGGCACACGGCTACCGGGTGCCGGAGGCGGTTGCCTTCGCCAAGGAGTGGACCACGCGCTGCCTGAAGGATGCCTACGACCTCGGCGCCGGCCACGGTCCGGTGTCGCCGCTGTGGCGGCTGCGCGAGAACTGAATTCGCTCCACGACCAGGCCGGACGACCTGCTCGCTCCCAGGAAGCTCACAGGTCGGACGCAGCGCTGCCCAAGGCTGATCCCCGAGATTGGGATCATGACCGAGACAGCGATGGCGTTCCAGGCGGCCACCACCCCCGACTCGACGCGCACACCGGTGCTCGAGGTCGTGATCCCGGTGTACAACGAGGAGCGCGATCTCGCCGGATGTGTCCGCCGGCTGCACGCCTTCCTGCGTGACGGATTTCCGTTCTCGACCCGAATCACGGTGGCGGACAACGCCTCCACCGATTCCACGCTCGCCGTGGCGCGCGCACTCGCCGAGGAGCTGCCCGAGGTCGAGGTCGTCCACCTCGACCGCAAGGGCCGCGGGCGAGCGCTGCGTGCGGTGTGGGAGGCCTCGAAGGCACAGGTCGTCGCGTATATGGACGTCGACCTGTCCACCGACCTCAACGCCCTGCTGCCGCTGGTGGCCCCGCTGGTCTCCGGACATTCCGATCTGGCGATCGGCACCCGGCTGGCGAAATCCTCGCGGGTGGTGCGCGGCCCCAAACGTGAGATCATCTCCCGCTGCTACAACCTGATTCTGCGAGCCTCGCTGCAGGCCCGGTTCTCCGACGCCCAGTGCGGATTCAAGGCGATGCGCACCGATGTGGCGCGCCGGATCCTGCCGCTGGTCGAGGACGGGGAATGGTTCTTCGACACCGAACTGCTGGTGATCGCCGAACGCGCCGGGCTGCGCATCCACGAGGTGCCGGTGGACTGGATCGACGATCCGGACAGCCGCGTGGACATCGTCGACACCGCCCGCAAGGATCTGCTCGGCGTGTGGCGGGTGGGCCGCGGCCTGGCCACCGGCGCGCTGCCGATCAACGAACTGCGCGCCGCCATCGGGCGGGAACCGCTGGTGGACGGGGTGCCGCTGGGCATGGTCGGGCAGCTGGTGCGCTTCGGCATCATCGGTGTGCTCTCCACCCTGGCCTACATGCTTCTGTACGTGATGTTGCAGGCCGTGGTGGGCGCCCAGCCCGCGAACTTCGCCGCCCTGCTGATCACCGCGGTCGCCAACACCGCGGCGAACCGCGCCTTCACCTTCGGCGTGCGCGGCTCGGGCAACGCGGTCTCCCATCACTTCCAGGGCCTGCTGATCTTCACCTTCGCCTGGGTGCTGACCAGTGGTTCGCTGTTCGCCCTGCACCGCTGGGCGCCGGACGCGTCCGTGCACGTGGAACTGCTGGTGCTGGTGGTCGCGAACCTGGTGGCGACGCTGACCCGATTCGTGGGACTGCGCTGGGTTTTCCGCAACGCGGTCGCCGGCAGCGCCGTCGAGGACATCGCGGTCGAGGACGTTGCGACGGCACAGGCCTCGACGGAACCGCGGTGACCACCACCCTCATCCGGCCGATGTCCCCGGACGCGTCGGCCGCCCCGCCGTCGCCGGCTCCGGACCGGCCACGCTGGGAGCGGCCGGCGCTGACCGCGCTCCTGCTCACGACAGCCGTCACCTACCTGTGCAACCTGAGTGCCAACGGGTGGGCGAATTCCTTCTATGCCGCTGCGGCACAAGCGGGTTCGGTGTCGTGGAAGGCATTCCTCTTCGGTTCCTCGGATGCCGCGAACGCGATCACCGTGGACAAGACCCCGGCCGCCCTGTGGCCGATGGATCTGGCGGTACGGGCGTTCGGACTGTCCAGTTGGAGCCTGCTCGTGCCGCAGGTGCTGATGGGCGTGGGCGCGGTCGCGCTGCTGTGGGCGACGGTGCGTCGGCCGTTCGGGCCGGTGGCCGGTCTGCTCGCGGGCGCGGTGCTCGCCGTGACACCGGTGGCCGCGCTGATGTTCCGGTTCGACAATCCGGATGCGCTGCTGGTCCTGCTGATGGTGGCGGCATGCTGGGCCATGACTCGCGGGCTCGAGGACGGGCGGCTGCGGTGGCTGGTGCTGTGCGGCGCCTTCATCGGATTCGGCTTCCTGGCAAAGCAATTGCAGGTGCTGCTGGTGGTCCCCGCCCTCGCGATCACCTACCTGATCGCCGGCCCGCCACGGCTGGGCAAGCGGATCGCGCATCTGGGCGCCGCGGCGGCGGCCATGGTCGCCGCCGCCGGCTGGTGGATTCTGCTCGCCGAGCTGTGGCCGGCCGATTCCCGGCCGTATTTCGGTGGTTCCCAACATAATTCGGTGCTGGAGCTGACCTTCGGATACAACGGCCTGGGCCGGCTCGACGGCGACGAGGTCGGCAGCCTGGGCTCACACGGCGGCGGATTCTGGGGCGAGAGCGGGATGACCCGGCTGTTCCAGCCCGCCCAGGGTGGTCAGATCGCCTGGCTGCTCCCGGCCGCGCTGATCCTGCTCGGCGCGGCGATCGTTCTGCGCGGCAGAGCCTCTCGCACCGACCATCAACGCGCCGCGCTCGTGATGTGGGGCGGATGGCTGGTGGTGACCGCCCTGGTGTTCAGCTTCATGCGGGGCATCTTCCACCAGTACTACACGGTGGCGTTGGCCCCGGCGATCGCGGCACTCGTCGGTGCGGGGACGACGCTGCTGTGGCGGCACCGGGAACGGCCCTGGGTCCGAGCGGCCGCCGCGGTGACGATGGCGACGACGACCGCCACGGCGTGGATGTTGTTGTCGCGCAACCTCGAATTCGTACCGTGGCTGCGATGGCTGGTGCTGGTCGGCGGGACCGCGGTCACCGTCGCGCTGCTGTTGCCGGCGCCGCGGCGGATCGCTGCCGCGCTGGCGATCGCCGCGGGCCTGGTCGGCGCCGCAGGTCCGCTCGCCTATACCGTCGACACCCTCGCGACCGCGCATACCGGGCCGATTCCCAGTGCCGGGCCTCGGATGCCGATGCACGTTCGTGCGGGTATGCGGATGCCGTGGGGGCAGAACTCCGGCGCCGAGGGTTTCGGACCGGGTACGCACGGTGGCCGGGTGGGCGGTCCCGCCGCGGGCCCCTGGGGACGCGACAACCCGGGCGGCAACGCGATGCAGGTCAGCACACCGAGCGAGAAGTTGACCGCCCTGCTGGACCGCGACGGCGAGGCCTACGAATGGGTCGCGGCCACGGTGAGCTCGAACCGGGCGGCCGGATACCAGCTCGCCACCGAACTGCCGGTCATGGCGATCGGCGGATTCAACGGCAGCGATCCCGCCCCGACCCTGGACCAGTTCCGCGACCACGTGGCGGCGCTGGATATCCACTACTTCGTCGACGGTGCGGATCGCGGGCCGGGCGACGGTGCGGCGGATTCGACGGCGGCGCGGATCACCGACTGGGTGCGGCAACATTTCACCGCACAGAACGTGGACGGGGTGACGATCTACGACCTGACCGCGCCGCGATGAGCGAGCCGACCCCGAACGACATGTGCTCCCGGAAACGACAATGCCCGCCCTCGAAAGAGGGCGGGCATCGCGTTGTTGTAGCCCCGACGGGATTTGAACCCGCGCTACCGCCTTGAGAGGGCGGCGTCCTAGGCCGCTAGACGACGGGGCCGAGAACTTCGCTCCGGGAACCGGAGCCCGGTCAGCTTATCGGTCCCGGGCGGCGGCACCAAATCCGGTGTTCACATACCGTCGATCTCAGAACGGCTTGCCCTGGATGAGTCCGAAGATTCCGGCAATGAAGAACAACGGGATGAACAGCGCGGTCGCCACCGGGTCGCCGTTGAGATATCCCTGCCGAATACCTTCCAGAGCTGCCGCAGAACCCGAATCCATGATCGATTCCCCTCGCTCGATATCCGATGAATTTGTCCGGTTACGGTAGCGCGGCGCGGCGCTGTTCCCACCGGCGGGCATGGGTCAGTGCGGGGTGTGCAACCCCATGTGCAGGGTCGCCGCCCATTGATGCACGATCTGTTTGCGCCGGACCGAGTCGTCGGTCAGAACGTCGGCCAGGCCGAGTCCGCGCGCCATGTCGAGGGTGGCCTGCACGAGGTGGTGGGCGACCGGGTCGGAATCGTCGACGCCGAGGGCCTCGACGGCCAGGCGATGCGAGATGCGGCCGAAGTGGGCCTCCAGCGGCACGATGCGTTCGCGCAACACCGGATCCGCCGCGGCGTGGGTCCACACCTGCAGCGCCGCCTTGAACAGCGGAGTCGTATAGGACTCGACCAGCTGCGCCACCACCGCCTCGGTGCGGCCGACGCCCTGCGCCACCTCGGTCACGGTCGCCGCCTCGGCCTTGGACTGCGCCATCCGGGTGTCGAACATGTACTCGAGGGCGGCGGTGATCAAATCCTCCCGGGTGGGGAAATGATGTTGGGCCGCCCCGCGCGAGACCCCGGCCCGTTCGGCGACCACCGCGACAGTGGCCGCCGCCCAGCCCATTTCGGCCAGACAGTCGATGGTCGCCTCGAGCAATCGCTGACGGGTGGCCCGGCTGCGGTCCTGCTTGGGTTCGTGCGATGCGGTCATGATCGGTTCATTCTGCCCAGCTGGGTGGGCGACGCTGGAAGAAGGCCGTCATCCCCTCGATCACCTCGGGTGTGCCGAAGAAGCTGCCGGAACGTTTGGCCAGCTCATCGGCGGTGCGATCGAATTCCGCGACGATGGACGCATTCACCAGCCGCTTACTTTCGGCCAGCCCCTGCGGGGACCCCTTGCGCAGTTCGCCACACAGGCGGGCCACCTCGGCGGCGGCATCGGCGGCCGCGACGGTGATCAACCCGATCCGCTCGGCCTCGGCCGCGTCGAAGGTCTCTCCGGTCTGGTAGTAGCGGGCGGCGGCCCGGGAGGTCAGCCGCGGCAGCAGTGTGAGCGAGATCATGAACGGCGCCAGGCCCAGCCGCGCCTCGGTGAGCGCGAAACTGCTCGACGGTCCGGCGACCGCGATATCGCTGGCGCCGACGATGCCCATCCCACCCGCACGCACATTGCCGTCGACCTGCGCGACCACCGGTTTGTGCAGTTCGACGATGCCGCGCAGCACGTCGATCATCCACCCGGTGCGGATATCGGCGGCCGCGGCCGGATCGGCGTCGAGCGCCTCCTTGAGATCCGCGCCGGCGCAGAACGTATTACCGGTGTGGGTGAGGATCACCCCGCGGGCCTGCTCGTCGGCGCCGGCCTTGCGCAGTCCGTCGAGCAGCTCCCGAACCAGCTTCGAGGACAACGCATTCCGATTGTGCGGTGAATCCAGCGTGAGCACTGCGAAGCCGTCGCGCACCTCGTACCGCACGAAAGGCGTTTCGGTGCCGCCGGTTTCGGTGATCTCGGTGCCGGTTTCGGTGCCGGGGGTTTCGCTCACGTGCATTCCTCCTCGTCCGGTTCGGGTCGGTGTGCTCCGGCCGGGCCGCGCAGGGGCGGCCCGGCCGGGTCACCGCTCAGTACGACTTCGGCAGACCCAGCGAATGCTGGGAGACGAAGTTCAGGATCATTTCCCGGCTCACCGGCGCAACCCGCGCGATCCGGGCCGCGCCGAGCATGCCCGCGAGACCGATATCCGCGGTCAGGCCCGAACCACCGTGCGTCTGGATGGACTGATCCAGGGCCTTGATACTCGCCTCCGCCGCAGCGTATTTCGCCATGTTGGCAGCCTCCGCGGCACCGAAATCGTCGCCGGAATCGTAGAGGACCGCGGCCTTCTGCATCATCAGCTTGGCCAGTTCGAGTTCGATCTTCACCTGGGCCAGCGGATGCGAAATGCCCTGGTGCGCCGCGATCGGCGTCTTCCAGACCTGCCGCTCCCGGGCGTATTCGACGGCCCGGTCGATGGCGTAGCGGCCCATGCCGACCGCCATCGCCGCACCCATGATGCGCTCGGGATTCAGACCGGCGAACAGCTGTGCGATGGCGGCGTCCTCCTGGCCCACCAGCGCGCTGCCGGGCAGCCGCACATCGTCGAGGAACAGTGTGAACTGGTTGTCCGGCTCGATGATGTCCATCTCCTGGCGGTTCTTCTGGAAGCCGGGAGTATCGGTCGGGACGATGAACAGGGCCGGCTTCAACTTGCCGGTCTTGGAATCCTCGGTGCGCGAGACGATCAGCACCGCCTCGGCCTGATCCACACCGGAGATGAAGATCTTGCGGCCGTTCAGGATCCAGTCACCGCCGTCGCGCCGCGCGGTGGTGGTGATGTTGTGCGAGTTGGAGCCGGCATCGGGTTCGGTGATGCCGAACACCATCTTCGACGAGCCGTCGGCCAGCTTGGTCAGCCAGTACTGCTTCTGCTCCTCGGTGCCGTACTTGGTGATGATGGTGCCGCAGATCGCGGGCGAGACCACCATCAGCAGCAGGCCGGCGCCCTGAGCGGCCAGTTCCTCCATCACCAGCGCCAGCTCGTAGATTCCGGCGCCACCGCCGCCGTACTCCTCCGGCAGGTTCACGCCGAGGAAGCCGAGTTTGCCGGCCTCGTCCCACAATTCGTCCAGCGGTTCGTTGCGGCGCGCCTTCGCGGAGACGTAGTCGCGGTAGTTGTACTTCGCGGCGAGCTTGGCGACGGCCGCCCGCAACTGCTTCTGTTCGTCGGTTTCGATGAAACTCATGGAAATTCTCCTGTTGTGGGCGGCTATCCGGCGGTGACTTCGGCCGGTGCGGAGGTGGTTTCGGCGTGGACGACCGCCAGCACAGCGCCGACGTCGACCTGTTGTCCGGCAACCACATTCAGTTCGGTGAGCACACCGGCCGCCGGGGCGGCGATGGTGTGTTCCATCTTCATGGCCTCGAGCCAGAGAATCGGCTGTCCCTTCTCGACGGCGGCGCCAACCTCGGCGCCCAGCCGGATCACCGAACCCGGCATCGGCGCCAGCAACGACCCCTCGGCGACCTGGTCGGCCGGGTCCGAGAAGCGCGGGAGCCGGCGCACCGCGACCGGGCCGAGCGGCGAATCGACGGCCACCAGGTCGCCGTAGCGAGCGACCTCGAACCGTCGCCGCACCGAGCCACGCTCGCCGGGCACACCCAGGACCACGACATCCGGTGTGGCCTCGATCAGTTCGAGACCCGCACGGCCCTCGACCTCGAGCCCGGAGCGGGTCAGGCGGTAGCGCACCTCGTGCGTCCCCGACACCCGGCTCTCGTAGGACTTGCTCTGCGCCTGCGAGGGCAGATTGCGCCATCCGCTGGGCAGCGCCGCGCCGACGCGCGCTCGCGCTCGGTTGGCGGCCGCGTCGGCCAGCGCCGCCGCGACGATGGACAGCGCCTCGTCGTCGGCCGAAATCAGCGGCGCGGCAAGATTTTCCAGTCCGTGCGTGGCGAAGAACGCGGTATCGGTATCACCGGCGAGGAAGGCCGGATGCCGCAGTACCCGGACCAGCAGGTCGCGGTTGGTGACCAGACCGTGAATGCGGGCCCGCTGCAACGCGGCCGCCAGCAGATGCGCCGCTTCTTCGCGGGTGTCGGCGTAGGAGATGACCTTGGCCAGCATCGGGTCGTAGAACACCCCGACCGCCGAACCGTCCACCACACCGGAGTCCAGCCGCAGACCGGGCTCGGACAGCACGGCGAATTCGGCTGTGCCCGGGGCGAATTCGATCCGACGCACCGCGCCGCTCTGCGGCTGCCAGTCGTGCGCCGGATCCTCCGCGTACAGCCGCACCTCGATGGAGTGGCCGCGCAGCGGCGGCGGCTCCTGCGGCAGTCGGTAGCCCTGCGCCACCTGCAGCTGCAGCCGGACCAGATCCAGGCCGGTGGTGCATTCGGTGACCGGATGTTCCACCTGCAGGCGGGTGTTCATCTCCAGGAAGAAGAAATCGCCCTGCTCGTCGGCGAGGAATTCGACCGTGCCCGCACCCTCGTAGCCGATCGCCTCGGCGGCGAGGCGAGCCGCCTCGAACAACCGCTCCCGCATCCCGTCGACCCGCTCCACCAGCGGCGACGGCGCTTCCTCGACGACCTTCTGATGCCGCCGCTGAATGGAACATTCGCGCTCGCCCACCGCCCAGACCCGGCCGTGGGTGTCGGCCATCACCTGCACCTCGATATGGCGGCCGGTTTCCAGGTAGCGCTCGCAGAACACCGTCGGATCGCCGAAGGCCGATTCGGCCTCGCGCCGGGCGGCCTCGAGCTGTTCCGGCAGGTCCGCCTGCGAGCGGACCACCCGCATACCGCGCCCGCCACCTCCGGCCGACGCCTTGATCAGCACGGGCAGCATGTCCGCGGTGACCTCGGCCGGATCGAGTTCGGCCAGCACCGGAACGCCCGCGGCGTCCATCATCTTCTTGGATTCGACCTTCGAACCCATCTGCTCGATGGCCGCGACCGGCGGGCCCACCCATGCCAGGCCGGCATCGATCACCTGACGCGCGAATTCCGCGTTCTCGGAGAGGAATCCGTAGCCGGGATGGATCGCATCGGCGCCCGCGGCACGGGCGGCCTCGATGATCAGATCGCCGCGCAGGTAGGTCTCGGCGGGGGTGTTGCCGGGCAGCCGGATCGCCGCATCGGCCTCGGCCACATGCGGTGCGTTCGCGTCCGCGTCGGAATACACCGCGGTCGAGGCGACGCCCATACGCCGGCAGGTCGCGAACACCCGACGGGCGATCTCCCCGCGGTTGGCGACCAGGACGTTCGTGATCGGCCCTACTGTCATCTCAGACCTCACATCCGGAAGACGCCGAAGCCCTCGGCGCCCTTGATCGGGGCATTGTGGATGGCCGACAACGCCATTCCCAATACCGTGCGGGTGTCGCGGGGGTCGATGACACCGTCGTCGTAGAGCCGGCCCGACATGAACATCGGCAGCGATTCGGCCTCGATCTGGGCCTCGATCATCGCGCGCATGCCCTTGTCGGCCTCCTCGTCGAACGCCTGGCCGCGTGCTTCGGCGGCGGCCCGGCCCACGATGGAGATCACGCCCGCCAGCTGCGCACCGCCCATGACGGCGGATTTCGCACTGGGCCAGGCGAAGACGAAGCGCGGATCGTAGGCGCGCCCGCACATGCCGTAGTGCCCGGCCCCGTAGGAGGCGCCCATCAGCAGCGAGATATGCGGCACCTTCGAATTGGAGACGGCGTTGATCATCATCGCGCCGTGTTTGATGATGCCCTTCTGCTCGTATTCCTTACCCACCATGTAGCCGGTGGTGTTGTGCAAGAACAGCAGTGGGGTGTTCGACTGATTCGCCAGCTGGATGAACTGCGCGGCCTTCTGCGCCTCCTCGGAGAACAGCACGCCGCGGGCGTTGGCGAGAATGCCCACCGGGTAGCCGTGCAGCTCCGCCCAGCCGGTCACCAGGCTGGAACCGTAGAGCGGTTTGAACTCGTCGAAATCGGATCCGTCCACCACCCGGGCGATGACCTCGCGCGGGTCGAACGGAATCTTCAGGTCGGTGGGCACGATGCCGAGCAGTTCCTCGGAATCGTAGAGCGGTTCGATCACCTCGGCACGCGGGCGCGGGGCGGGTCCGGTCTTGCGCCAGTTCAGCCGTCGCACGATGGAACGGCCGATCCGGATGGCGTCCTGTTCGTCGGCGGCGAGATAGTCGGCCAGACCCGAGGTGCGGGCGTGCATCTCGGCTCCGCCGAGCGATTCGTCGTCGGACTCCTCACCGGTCGCCATCTTGACCAGCGGCGGTCCGCCGAGGAACACCTTGGAGCGTTCCTTGATCATGACGGTGTAGTCGGACATGCCGGGAATGTAGGCGCCGCCGGCGGTGGAGTTGCCGAAAACCAGTGCGATGGTGGGGATTCCGGCCGCGGAGAGACGGGTGAGGTCGCGGAACATGCGACCGCCCGGGACGAACACCTCCTTCTGCGTCGGCAGATCGGCGCCGCCGGATTCCACCAGGCCGATCACCGGAAGCCGGTTCTCCAGCGCGATGTCGTTCATGCGCAGGTTCTTCCGCAGCGTCCACGGATTCGACGTGCCGCCGCGCACGGTCGGATCCGGAGCGACGATCATGCATTCGACGCCCTCCACGATGCCGATTCCGGCGATCACCGAGGCACCCACGTGGAATTCGCTGCCCCAGGCGGCCAGCGGCGCCAGTTCCAGGAACGGCGAATCCTCGTCGATGAGCAGTTCGATGCGCTCGCGCGCGGTGAGCTTGCCGCGCTTGCGGTG
Source organism: Nocardia sp. NRRL WC-3656 (assembly GCF_000720265.1). NCBI lineage: Bacteria > Bacillati > Actinomycetota > Actinomycetes > Mycobacteriales > Nocardiaceae > Nocardia > Nocardia sp. NRRL WC-3656. The sequence continues at coordinate 60,081 of NZ_JOJF01000016.1, forward strand.
GCGCGCCATCTTGTCCGGGCCACCGCCCGCGATGTTCTTGGCGTATTCGGCTTCGACCTCGGCCAATTTCTCGGTCATGGCGTCGGCGGCGGCGCGGTAGTCCGCCGAATTCGGGTCGATGGCTGTACGGAGAGTGCTCAAGATTGGTACCCCAATCGCTTGGCCGCGAGGCTGGTCAGGATTTCGTTGGTGCCGCCGCCGATGCCGAGGATGCGCACATCGCGGTAGTGGCGCTCCACCTCGGATTCGCGCATGTAGCCCAGGCCGCCGAACAGCTGAACCGCTTGGTGGGCAACCCATTCCGCGGTCTCCACCGCGGTGTTCTTGGCGAAGCACACCTCGGCGATCAGATCGGTTTCCCCGTCCGCCGCGCGTTCGGCCACGTGCCGGGTGTAGACGCGGGCGACGTCGATGCGGCGCGCCATCTCCGACAGCGTGTTCTGCACGGCCTGCCGGCTGATGAGCGGACGGCCGAAGGTCTCGCGGTCGCGGCACCACCGCAGGGTCAGATCCAGGCAGCGCTGCGCATGCCCGTAGGCCTGCACCGCCAGCCCCACCCGCTCGCTGACGAAAGCCTGTGCGATCTGGGCGAATCCGGAGTTCTCCGCGCCCACCAGATTCGACACCGGCACGCGTACGTCGACATAGGACAGTTCGGCGGTATCGGAGGCCAGCCAGCCCATCTTCTCCAGTTTGCGGCTGACGGTGAAGCCGGGCCGGTCCTTCTCCACCAGCAGCAGCGAGACACCGGAGGCGCCGGGCCCGCCCGTGCGCACGGCCGTCACGACGTAGTCGGCGCGCACGCCGGAGGTGATGAAGGTCTTCCACCCGTTGACCACGTACTCGTCGCCGTCGCGCACCGCGCTGGTGGTGAGGTGGCCGACGTCGGAACCGCCACCGGGTTCGGTGATGGCCAGTGAGCCGATCTTCTCCCCCGCCAGGGTGGGCTTGACCCAGCGTTCGATCAGTTCGGCGTTGCCGGACGCGGCCATGTGCGGCACCGCGATACCGCAGGTGAACAGGGACGCGAACAGTCCGCCCGAGCAGCCGGCGTAGTGCATCTCCTCGGCCACGATCGCGGCGTCGATGCCGTCGCCGCCCGCGCCGCCGACCGCCTCCGGAAACTGGATCCCGAGCAGTCCGAGCTCGCCCGCCTTCTTGTGCAGTTCGCGGGGGATCTCGCCGGCCCGCTCCCACTCGTCCAGGAAGGGCAGCACCTCACGCTCGGCGAAACCTCGTACGGTAGTGCGTAATTCACGCCGCTCGGGCGTCTCCCAGACACTGGTCACGGTAGTAACTCCACAGGTATGTCGAGGTGGCGGGACCGCAGCCATTCGCCGAGTCCCTTGGCTTGCGGATCGAATCGGGCCTGGTAGGCGACGCCGAGACCGAGCAGGTCCTCGACGATGAAGTTCACCGCTCGCAGATTCGGCAGGACGTGCCGGGTGACGGTGAGCTTCGCGGTCTCCGGCAGCAGCGCCCGCAGCGTGTCGACGGTGAGGGTGTGCACCAGCCAGCGCCACTGGTCGTCGGTGCGTACCCAAACCCCGATATTGGCGTTTCCGCCCTTGTCACCGCTGCGGGCGAGAGCGATGGAACCCAGTGGGACCCGGCGGGTTTCACCGGCGGGCAGGGGCTGCGGCAGCTCGGGTTCGGCCACCTCGTCCAGTTCCCGGGTCTGCGCGGGCGGGGCGATCGCCACGCGCGAGCCGTCGGGGAGCACCGCGGTGTGCGCGACCTCGGCCGCGTCGACATAGCCCGCGGTGTAGACGCCGTAGGGCGCACCGTTTCCGGGCGGTGTGGTCATCGTGAAGCCGGGATAGCTGGCCAGTGCCAATTCGACTGCGACGCTGGAGAACGCGCGTCCCACCTTGTTCGGGTCGGGATCGCGGACCACGCAGCGCAGCAGCGCGCTGGCCTGTTCCTCGGTCTCGGCGTCGGGACGGTCCAGCCGCGACAGCGACCAGTCGAGTTCGGCCGGGCGCACCGGCAGCCAGCTTTCCAACTGCCGTTGCGCCAGTGCGGCTTTGGCCTCGATGTCGAGTCCGGTCAGCACGAACGTCATCTCGTTGCGGAAGCCGCCCAGGGTGTTCAGCGAGACCTTCAGCCGCGGCGGCGGCGCCTCACCGGTCACGCCGCTGATCAGCACGCGGTCGTCACCGTCGGCGGCGAGCCGGATGCTGTCGAGGCGTGCCGTGGCGTCGGGTCCGGCGTAGCGCGCGCTCTGGATCTCGTACATCAGCTGCGCTTCGACGGTGTCGACGGTGACCGCGCCACCGGTGTTCGCGTGTTTGGTGATGACGCTGCTGCCGTCGCGGCGTACCTCGGCGATCGGGAAGCCGGGCCGGTCGAGATTCTCGATCTCGGTGAAGAACGCGAAGTTGCCGCCGGTGGCCTGGGTGCCGCATTCGATGACGTGCCCGGCGACCACCGCACCGGCGAGGGCGTCGAAATCGTCTCGGGCCCAGCCGAAGTGGGCGGCCGCCGGTCCGACCACCACGGAGGCGTCGGTGACCCGACCGGTGACGACGATATCGGCCCCCGCGTTCAGCGCCTCGGCGATACCCCACGCGCCGAGGTAGGCGTTGGCGGTGAGCGGTGCGCCCAAGCCCAGTTCCTGGGCGCGCGCCAACAGGTCGTCACCTTCGACGTAGGCGATCTTCGGTGTGAGGCCGAGCTTGCCGGCCACCTCGGCGACCCGCTGCGCCGATCCGGCCGGATTGAGTCCGCCCGCGTTCGCGACGATGCGCACGCCGCGTTCGAGAGCCAGGCCCATGCAGTCCTCGAGTTGCCGCACGAAGGTCTTGGCATAGCCGAGGGCCGGATCCTTCATCCGGTCGCGGCCGAGGATCAGCATGGTCAGTTCGGCGAGATAGTCACCGGTGAGCACGTCGAGTTGCCCGCCCTCGAGCATCTCGCGCATCGCGCTCAACCGGTCGCCGTAGAAGCCGGAACAGTTGCCGATCCGGAGGACCTCCGGGTCGGCGCCGAGACTCGTCATCTGCGCGGCGCCTCCTCATGCGACGTGCCTGCCGCAGCGCCTTCGCTGCGTCGGGTTCAAGGGTCACATCGGGTATGGAAAAAATCAAGCCTGCGTGCTTGTTAATTGCGGAAACCGCAGGTAGACACGGTGCGACGCCGCGCCACCGGTCCGAACGTGGCCCGATCGGGTACACCGCGCCCCGGACCGCCGGCTCGCCCGGCGGCTACCGCGAACCGGCGGAACCGGCCGGTGTCCGAGGTCCGCGAGCCGCCGGGCAAGATGGCAGGGTGTCCAATTCCGTGATCGTCGTACTCCTGCTGGCCGTGGCCGGATTCCTGGTCGGCGGCGCCTTCACCATGTGGAAGAACTCTCGGGTGCTGTCGGTGATGCTGGGCGTCTGCGCGGTCCTCGCGGTCGTCGGCGTGGTCACCTGGTGGTAGACCGCCCGGCGTCTAGTCTCCGGCGAGCCGGAAGATGCGCATCCCCTCCGGAACGCCGTTGAGCGGTGCGGCGAACATACTGCGCCGATAGGGCTTGGCCGCGACCTCGAGTTCCTCGAGTGTGCTCGGCTCCAGCGCTTCGAGCGTGGTCTCCGAGATCATCGTGTTGCCGTTGCCGCCGGCTTCCATCACTCGCGCGGCGATGGTGACGTCCACGCCCAGCCAGTCGCCGCCGATCTCGCGCGGCGTCCCGGTGTGCAGGCCCGCCCGCATGCGCGGCCGATACCCCGCCACCTCGACCCGGTCCAGATTCTTCTTCGCGGTCAGCACCGCGCGCACGGCACTGTCCGGGGAGGCGAAGACCGCCATCACGCCGTCGCCCATGCGCTTGACGACCTGACCGCCCCGATCGACGATCGGCGGTTCGATGGCCCTCGCCACCCGCCGCAACAGCTCCAGCGTCGCCTCGTCACCGGCAGACAGCGACCAGCGGGAGAACGCGACGAGGTCGGTGAAGACCACCGTGATCTCCGCATTGCCCTTACCGCGGCCGACACGCTCCAGCATCGCCTGCCAGACCTGCAGCGCGCCCAGCCCCAGCTCCTTGGCCGCGCTGGGATTGTCACCCACGATCTTGTCGGCCGCGCGAGCCACCGCCCGCGCGCCGCCGGGGCCGGACAGCGACAGCGGGTCGCCGAATGCGGGATCGCCGGGCAGGCTCTCACGCGCCTTGCGAATCACGCCGATGACGTCGGCCCGCTGATTGGCCGCGGCCATCAACGAGGACAGCTGACCGGTTCGACGCCGGCCGAACGACCGCAGCCGAGATTCCGCCTCGTCGGCCGGTGTGAGCGGAATCACGATCTCGACGTCCGAGTCGCCGTCGAATTCGACACCGGCCTCGGGCGCGTCGACCGGCAGCACCGTGTCGCCATCGGAACCCAGCCCCCTTTTGCCCCGCCGACCGGCGGTGCCGTTGCGACGCGAACCATCCGTGCGGTTTCGCGCATCTCCGGGACGGACTGCGCGGGACGCGTTTTCGCCGTCGCCGGAAGGTCTTTCGCTCACATCCCGAGCGTAGCCAATGATCGCCACCTGCCACCTCTCTATCGGACGGAGCGGGCACAGCGCTGGGTCCGCCGATGGATAACGTGCTGGTTGCCCGGCCGATGTTACCCATCGGCTCTTCCACACGGAAGGTCCGGCGGCGCTGTTTAACGAAGGCTTTGCACACAGCACACCGGCCCGATGCACAGCGCGAAACGGCTGCACATCGGGCCGGTGATCGTCACATTCGCCGGGCAGTGGCGGCTGTGACCGGGATAGCAGTCCCCCGACAGGACCGCCCTCCCGTTCCCGGGCTTCGCGAGGGTGAACGCCCGGGAGCGGGCAGGTATGAGGTTGTGGATCAGGCGTCGCGGCGATCGACCACGATCAGCGCGGCACCGAAGACGACCAGCACGAAGACGACGAAGTAGACCAGTCCGCCCCACGGCCCCCAGTGCCAGTGCGCCGCGGAGGAGGTGTCCTCGCCGAGGAACCGGTTGATGTTGGCGAAGGGCAGGAACGGCTGCACGGTGCGGCCGAAGCTGCCGAAACTACCCAGCAGCGTCTCGATCAGCAAGGGCCACAACACGATCAGCGAGATCGCCGCCGCCGACTGCCGCACCAGGGCGCCGATGCCGACCGACAGGACCACCGCCAGGAAGGCATAGATCGCCAATCCGTAGAGCGCGCGCCAATCGGCGTCCGAGCTCAGACTCATCTGCCGCCCCGCATCGCCGGCCAGCGGTTTCGCGATGAGATAGGCCAGCAGGCCCAGCACGAAGGTCAGCACCGCCGCGTAGGCGCCGGTCAGCAGGGCCTTGGTGGTGAGGACCAGCGATCGGTTCGGGGTCGCCTGGAACGTGGTCCGGATGATGCCGAAACGGTATTCACTGGTCACGGTGAGGGCGGCCATGATCATCAGGACCATGACGCCGAATCCGGAGACACCGACCGTGGCGCCGGCGGTGGTCAGCGTGGTTTCGTTCTCGTGGCCCATACTCGCCCGCGATACGGCCGCGAACAGAGCGGCCATGCCCAGGCCCAGCGCCACGACGATCGCCGAACACCACCACGGCGACCGGGTCGAGGTGAGTTTGATCCGCTCCGCGGTGACGACACCCATCAGAGCGCACCTCCCATCGCCTGCTCGATGCCCTCACCGTGGTACTGCACCGCACCTCCGGTCATTCGCATGAACGCCTCCTCGAGCGAAGCCTGTTGCGGCGCAAGCTCATACAGGGTGATGCTGTTCGCGCCCGCCAATTTGCCGATGGCGTCGCTGGTTTCCCCGACCACCACCAGGGCGGGGGCGGTGTCGATCGCCCCTTCCCGGTCGGCCGCGCTGCCGTCCTCGCGCACGGTCATCCCGTTCGAGGTGAGCAGGCTGCGCAGCTCGTCCAGCTGCGGACTGCGCACCCGCACGGTCGATTCCGACGACTTCGCGATGAAATCCTTGGTGTCGGTGTCGGCGATCAGCCTGCCGCGCCCGATCACGACCAGATGGTCGGCGGTCTGCGCCATTTCCGACAGCAGATGGCTCGACACCAGCACGGTGCGCCCCTCGGCGGCCAGCCGCTGCATGAACCGCCGGATCCACAGAATGCCCTCGGGGTCCAGGCCGTTGACCGGTTCGTCGAACAGCAGTACCGGCGGATCGCCGAGCAGCGCCCCGGCCAGGCCGAGCCGCTGCGACATGCCGAGCGAGAAGCCACCGGCCTTCTTGTTGGCCACCTCGGTCAGGCCCACCAGCCGCAGCACCTCTTCGACCCGGCCGGCCGGAATGTCGTTGGTGGCGGCCATCCAGCGCAGATGCGAGCGAGCCGACCGGTTCGGATGGACCCACTTGGCATCCAGCAGGGCACCGACCGTGCGCAACGGATGATCCAGCTCGCGGTAGCGCTTGCCCTGGATGAACGCCGTCCCGGCGGTGGGCTGGTCCAGGCCGAGGATCATCCTCATGGTGGTCGACTTACCGGCGCCGTTCGGGCCGAGGAACCCGGTCACCTTGCCGGGGGTGACGGTGAACGACAGGTTCTCGACGGCAACGGTCGCACCGAAGCGCTTGGTAAGACCTCTGCATTCGATCATGGGCACAGTCTTCCCGAGAAAACGGCACGCGACCATCGCTCACAGGTCGCGAGTCCGGTCATCCTCGAGGATGAGGGGGACCCCTAGGGTCCCGGTGGGCTCACCCAGCCGCGACCAGGGGACATCCCCGTGGTCACACCGCGGGTGAGGACGCCTGGGCCCAGAACCGCTTGGGGATACGCCCGGCGTGGCGCGCCAGATGACCGGCCTGCACCGCGGCGGCCATCGCCCTCGCCATCCGAGCCGGATGCCGGGCCCGGGTGACGGCGGTCGCGAGCAACACCGCCGAACAGCCGAGTTCCATCGCCAGCGCCGCGTCACTCGCCGTGCCGATTCCCGCGTCCAGCACGACCGGAACCCCGGCGGCCTCGACGATCATCTCGATATTGTGCGGATTGCCGATACCGAGGCCGGTGCCGATCGGCGAACCGAGCGGCATGACCGCGGCGCAGCCGGCATCCTCCAGGCGTCGCGCGAGCACCGGATCGTCGGTGGTGTAGGGCAGCACCACGAAGCCGTCGTCGACCAATTGCTCTGCGGCCGAGACCAATTCGATGGCGTCGGGCAGCAGCGTGCGTTCGTCGGCGATGACCTCGAGTTTCACCCAGTCGGTCTCCAGCGCCTCGCGCGCCAGCTGTGCGGTGAGCACCGCCTCGGCCGCGGTGCGGCAGCCGGCGGTATTGGGCAGCGGGGCGATGTCGAGGCGTTTGAGCAGGTCGAGCACGCCCGTTCCGCCCGCGGCGTCGATGCGGCGCATGGCGACCGTGGTCAATTCGGTGCCGGAGGCGACCAGCGCCTCCTCGAGCACCGCCAGATTCTCCGCCCCGCCGGTGCCCATGATCAGCCGGGAGCCGAATTCCCGATCCGCGATCCGCAGCGGCTCGGCCGGTAGCGGTTCGGTACCCGACATGTCAGCCACCCTGCACCGCCGTCAGGACCTCGATCTCCCAGCCGCGGCCGACCGGCTCGTCCCACCGCGACTTCGGGAACAGCGCACCGTCGACCGCCAGGGCGACGCCGCGGCACGGCAGTTCGAGCCGCTCGAGCAGTTCCCGGACGGTGAGCGGCTCCGCGAAGACGTGTTCGGTGCCGTTCACCGTGACGCCGATGGGGATCGATGTGGACGCGGAACTCGGTTGCGCGGTCACTGGTTACCTCCTGATGATGATGCGGGAGTAGCGGTTTCGGCGGCAGCGAAGCGGTGCGGATCGGCGGCCTTCGCCTCGGCGAGGACGTCTCCGGCCAGCAGCGCCGCCACCGCGTCGACGGTGATCGGTACGCCGAGGATGCCGTTGCGGCCGTGCCCGGTGGCGGCGATCACCCGATCCGAGAGCCATCCGATCAGCGGCAGGTTGTCGGGCGTGCCGGGACGTCCGCCCGCGGCGGCCTCCGCCAGTTCGTATTCGCCGAGGGCCGGCCACACGGCCTCCGCGTCGGCGATCAGATCGCGGACCCCCGCGACGGTCACGGTGGTGTCGAATCCGGCCTCGTACTGGGTGGCGCCGACCACCAGGCCGTCGGCGCGCGGGACCAGATAGACCGGCCGGCCGTGCACCCGTGCGCGGATCACCGAGGACGGCGGCGGCGGGGTGCCCGGGCGCCGGCGCAACCGCAGGATCTCGCCCTTGACCGGCCGCACCGGCAGATCCCACAGCCGGGCGCTGGCCGCACCCGCGGCCAGCACGATCCGGTCGTGGTCGAGTTCGTCCACCGCCGCCACCGAGACGGGCTCGATGTGCACACCGGCCTGTGCACAACCCCGGCGGAGGGCGTCGAGGAGCAGGCGGTTGTCCACCGCCGGTTCGTCCACCGCGAGCAGGCCGGCCCGGACGGTGCGCGACAGACCGGCCTCGGTCGCGCGGACCCCGGCCCGGTCGAGCACGCGCATCGGATATCCGTGGGTGCCGCAGAAGTCGGCGATCGTGCGCAGGTCGGCGGCATCGGCCGCGTCCAGCGCGAGGGTGAGGGTCTGTTCGGCCACGAAGACGTCGACCCCGGTGGCCTCGCGCAGCCGCGCGCCGAATTCCGGCCACCGCCGCAGCGACGCCGCACCGAATTCGAGCAGATCGTCCTCGCCGGGCCAGCCCTCCGAGAGCGGGGCGAGCATGCCGCCCGCGACCCAGGACGCGCCGGACCCCACGCCGGGATCGAGAATCGTCACCGACCAGCCCTGTTCGGCGGCCCGCCAGGCCACCGCCAGACCGATCACACCCCCACCCACGACGGCCAGACTTCGCATCACTCCACCTCGCTCGGGTCCCGGACTCGCACGCACCGCGCAGTGCACGGCCGACACCGGGAAATCGGCGTTCCCGCGCGGCCGCCATCGCTGCGGGAATGCCCTCTTGTTTCGCCTCTCCACGGTAGCGCGGCTACGGTCGAAGCCGTGCAACCGTCCCAACCGCAACGCCCGATGGCACCGCGCGAACGCCTGGCCTCGGCCCGGCTCTACCTGTGCACCGACGCCCGGCGCGATACCGGTGATCTGGCCGCGTTCGCCGAGGCGGCGCTCTCCGGCGGCGTCGACATCATCCAGCTGCGTGACAAGGGTTCGGCCGGCGAGGCGAAGTTCGGGCCACTCGAGGCCGGTGCCGAACTCGGTGCGCTGGCCGAACTCAAGGCCGCCGCCCGCCGCCACGGCGCGCTGGTCGCCGTCAACGATCGCGCCGATATCGCGCTGGCCGCCGGCGCCGACGTGCTGCATCTGGGCCAGGGCGACCTGCCGCCCTGGTACGCCCGCCGGATCGTCGGGCCCGATGTGGTGATCGGCCGGTCCACCCACAATCGCAATCAGGCCGGACTCGCGGTCGTCGACGAGCACATCGACTACTTCTGCACCGGGCCGGTGTGGAACACACCGACCAAACCGGGTCGCACCGCGGCGGGTATCGAGCTGGTGCGGTCGACCGCGGAGTCGCATCCGACCCGGCCGTGGTTCGCGATCGGCGGTATCGATCGCGACCGCCTGCCGGAGGTGCTCGCGGCCGGCGCCGACCGGGTGGTCGTGGTGCGTGCCATCACCGCGGCGCGCGACCCCCAGGCCGCCGCCCGCGAACTCAAACAGCGGCTGCTGGAGAACGCGGCGAACTGATCCACAGCCGTACACATGGGGAGGACACGGCTATTCACACACGGCGTTCAGCCCAGCACCTGGTCCAGGGTCAGGACCAGCGTTTCCTCGTACCGCACGAATCCGCCGGATCCGTTCTCGCGCTGGGCGATCCGGGCGGTCGGCGCGGCGGAGTCGTGAGCGTCCAGCCACAGGAATCCGCGATCGGCGAGGTCGACCGTGCGCGGCAGCGCCGCCGCGATGGCGGCCGCCTCGGCGAGGCCGTCGAGTTCGAGCCGGGCCGCGGCCGCCCGCAATCCGGGCCATGCGGCGGCGAATCCGGGATGCAGCGGCCGGGCGTCGACCTCCTCCTCGGGAACCCACGCCAGCTCCGCACTTTCGCGATTTGCCGTGGTAGCCAAGGTTTCCGACACATCGGCCACCACGGTGGTGTAGGTCCAGCCGGAGTCCGCGGTACTCGTCACCCGGCTGCCGCGCACCCGCACCGCATCCGGATCGATTCCGGCTTCTTCCTGCGCCTCGCGCACCGCAGCGTGCACGCTGGTCTCATGACTGTCGCGCGCACCACCGGGCAGCGCCCACGTTCCGCCCTGATGGCTCCACGGCGCCCGATGTTGCAGCAGCACCAGCGCGCCGCCGCCCAGCCGGGGTGCCCGCAGCAGCAGTCCGGCGGCCCCGAACAGGCCCCACTGCCGCGTCCCATCGGGGCTTTCCAAGAAGCCGTCTCCGTCACCGCGCATGCTCCGCCTCGTCCCGATCCGCGCCGGCGTCCTGCTCGCCGGCCTCCGGGTACCGCCGTCGTGACCGACACATATCGGGCGGTACCGGTACGACCACAATAAGCTCAGTCCGCACAATGCAACCCGCTGAACGAACGGAGGTGGGCATGGCTCGAATCGGGCATTCGCAGCTCGACGAGCTGTCCCCGCGGGCCGCGGCTGCCGCCGTGCGCAGCCGGCTCGACGCGACCGATGTCCGGGCGTTCGCGCGCTCGTCCCCCGCCCGGCTGATCGCGCTGGGCCTGCTGCTGCTCGGGCTGTGCCTGGTCGCGGGCGCCGTCACCTCGGGCGAGGTGGGCAACCGCCAGCACGCCCTGGACTATCTGCTCGACGAGGCCGAACCCGACGCCAATTCCGCCCAGCATCTCTACACCTCGCTGTCGGTGGCCGACGCGGCCGCCGGCACCGCCTTCATCTCGGGCGGGCTGGAGCCGAAACCGGTGCGCGATCGCTACGACCAGGCGGTCGGTGAGGCCGCGGCCGAACTGGTGGCCCAGTCCGACAACGCCGGGACGCCCGGCTCGGCCACGCCCGATGCCGATTCCCGCCTGCGCACCGGTGTGGCCACCGAACTGCCGGTCTACACCGGGCTGATCGAGACCGCACGCGCCAACAATCGCGAAGGCCATCCCGTCGGCGCCGCCTATCTGAGTGAGGCGTCGAATCTCATGCAGACCACCATGCTCCCGACCGCACAGGAGTTGCAGGAGCACCGGTCCGCCGCGATCGCGGCGACCCAGCGCCGGCACGTGCGGCCGCCGTGGGCGGCGATCGTACTGCCGATCCTGACCCTCGCCGCACTGGTGGCGGCGCAGTTCTATCTGGCCCGGCGCTGGCATCGGGTGCTCAATCCGGGGCTGCTGGTGGCCTCGGGCATTCTGCTGATCCTGCTGGCCTGGACGGTGATCGCCGGATCGTTCTCGGCGGTGGCGACCAGCTCGGGACGCGACGACGGCGCGGTCCCGGGCGCACAGCTGACCGAGAGCCGCATTCTCGCCCAGCAGGCGCGCGCGGCGGAGACGCTGAAACTGGTGCGCCGCGACGCCAGCGGCGACTACGACCACACCTACGACACGGCCACCGCGCGGCTCGACGATCTGCTCACCCACTATCCCGGCGACGCACCGGGGGCCGACGATGTACGCAATGCGCATGCGGCACTGGGCCGTTGGCGCTCGGCACATCAGCGGATGAACGACGCGCTGGGCCGCGGCGATTTCCCGGCGGCCACCGTGGTGGCGATCGGCGCGGATCCGGCGCAGGCCAGCGCCGCCGTCGACACCCTCGACACCGCGCTCGCCGCCGGCATGGGGGAAACGCGAAATACGTTGCGCGGGGAGATATCCGATGCCGCGCGTGCGCTGGATTTCCTGGCCCCGGGCGCACTCACCCTGGCCGCCCTGGCGGCAATGTTCGTGGTGGCCGGGTTGTGGCCGCGTTTGAGGGAGTACCGATGAGGGCGAGGCGGGTCGCGGCAGCGGCATTGGCGGCAACGGCTCTGCTGGCCGGGGGCTGCGGCGGTGCGCCGGCCACCCCGCGCACCGGCGGCAGCGGCAATTACACCGAACCGCCACTGCCCGCCAATGCCGTTGTGACACAACCGCAGTCGGCCCCCGCTTCCGATCTCGAACCACAATGCGGCAATCCCACCGCCAGCCTGCGTCCCGGCGCTGACCACGGACCGGCCCTCGACGCCGTCCGCGCGCGCGGGCGCCTGCTGGTCGGCCTGGACCCGGGCAGCAATCTGTTCAGCTTCCGCGATCCGATCAGCGGCACCCTGGCCGGATTCGACGTCGACGTCGCCGCCGAGATCGCGCGCGATCTGTTCGGCGATCCGCGCCGCATCGAATATCGGATCCTCGGCTCGGCGGATCGCGAACGGGCACTGCAGGATCACAGCGTCGACGTCGTGGTGAAGACCATGACCATCACCTGCGATCGACGTCAGCGCGTGGACTTCTCCACCGCGTATCTGATGTCGCATCAGCGCGTGCTGGCCGTGAAGGGCTCCGGCATCGGCTCGATGGCGGATCTGGCCGGGAAGCGCGTATGCGCGGTGGGCGGCACCACCTCCCTCGACCGGATTCGGCACATCCAGCCGACGGCCGCGATCATGACGGTCCCGACCTGGGCGGACTGCCTGGTGGTGTTGCAGCAGCGCCAGGTCGACGCGGTCAGCACCGACGACGCGCTGCTCGCCGGGCTGGCGGCGCAGGATCCCTACGCGGAGGTGGTCGGTCCCGCCCTCAGCGACGAACCCTACGGCGTCGGCGTGCCGAAGGGGAACGACGATATGGTCCGATTCGTGAATGCCACCCTGCAGCGGTTGCGCACCGACGGCACCTGGGATCGGCTCTATCAGCATTGGCTGGCGCCCGCGCTGGGTCCCGCGGCCGGACCGCCGGAACCGACCTATCGGGACTGATCGATGTCCGAACACCACGCATTCTCCGAATCCGATCCCCCGCCGACGTCGCTCACGTCCACCCCGGATACCGGCGACAATCCGACGACACCGCAGCCCCGCCGTGCGCCGGAACCGCCGCCGACCCAGCGAACTCCCGCGACACGGCACCACCCCGAGACCCCGCACATTCCCGAGACCCAGCGCACCCTGGGAACTCAGCACCCCCCAGGGCCGCGGAACACCCCCGGCACGCGACGCACCCCAGGGCCCCAACACACCCCAGGCACTCAGCACACCCCCGGCACGCAGCGCGCCGACACATACACGGCCGCAATGCCTTTCACCGGCCCCGACACCGCTGCCGCCGCGACCGGCACCGGAGGTCCCGACACCTCGTCGTATGCGAGCGAGCCGAGTCGCCCCACCGGGCGCAGCGGGCGCACGGTCCGCTCCCGCCCGACCGTGCGCCGCCTGGGCGCCGGCCTGGTGCCGATTCCCACTGTGCCGCAAATGGATCCGATGGTGGCCGTCCTCGCCGATCCGGTGGTGGCCGAGGGGCGGCGCTACTGTTGGCGCTGCGGCCGGCCGGTCGGGCGCACGACGCCTGCCCACGCCGCCACTGCCGTCGGAATCTGCGACAACTGCGGCGCCCCTTACGATTTCCGCCCTTATCTGCGTGCCGACGATCGCGTCGCCGGACAGTACGAGATCCAGGGCTGTATCGCGCACGGCGGACTCGGCTGGATCTATCTCGCGATCGATCGCAATGTCAGCGACCGCTGGGTCGTGTTGAAGGGCCTGCTGCACGGCGGCGATGCCGAGGCCCAGGCGGTCGCCGTCGCCGAACGGCAATATCTGGCCGAACTGGCCCATCCGAGCATCGTCAAGATTCACAACTTCGTCGAACATCCGGGGCCCGGCGGCTCGCCGATCGGCTACATCGTCATGGAGTACGTGGGCGGACGTTCGCTGCGCGATCTGCTCGACACACATCCGCGGCCGGAGCGGATGCCGGTGCCGGAGGCGATCGCCTACATCCTGGAGATCCTGCCCGCGCTGGAATATCTGCACGCACTGGAGCTGGCCTACAACGACCTCAAGCCCGACAACATCATGGTCACCGAGGACCAGGTGAAACTGATCGACCTGGGTGCGACGGCTCCCTTCGACTCCTACGGAAACCTATACGGCACCAAGGGTTTCCAGGCGCCCGAGATCGCCACCACTGGCCCCACCGCGGCCACCGACATCTACACGGTCGGCCGGACCCTGGCGGTGCTGACCGTGAACATCCCGATGGTCGCCGGCCGCTACACCGACGGCCTCCCGCATCCGGATATCGAACCGGTCCTGGCTCGCTACGAATTCCTGCATCGGCTGTTGCTGACCGCGACCGATCCCGATCCGGACCGCCGTTTCCCCTCGGCCCGGGTGATGACCACACAGCTCGCGGGTGTGCTGCGCGAAATCCTGGCCACCGACACCGGAACCGAACATCCGCAGCTCTCGACGCTGTTCAGTCCACCGCGTACCAGTTTCGGCACCGACGAGCTGATCGGGCAGACCGACGTCTACGCCGACGGCGTGGTCCGCGACAAGAGTCTCGCCGCCCGCGATATCGCCGCCGCCCTGCCGGTGCCGCTGATCGATCCGGCCGATCCCTCGGCCGCGCTGCTGGCCGGGACCGTGCATTCCGAACCGGAACATGCCCTCGACGCGGTGCGGGCCGCGCGGCGCCGAGCCGAGACCGCGCCGGGTGGTGCGCCGGACAGTTTCGCCACCGAGGCCACCCTGGCCGAGGTGCGCGTCCACCTCGATCTCGACCAGCCGGCCGCGGCCCGTGAACTGCTCGGTGACCTGGGCGTACAGGATTGGCGCACCGACTGGTTCCAGGGCCTGATCGCGTTGCGCGAGCAGGATTACGAACGCGCCTACGACTGTTTCGACGCGGTGCTGTGCGCGCTGCCCGGTGAGATCGCACCCAAACTCGCCATCGCCGCGACCGCGGAACTGGTTCTGCAACAGTGGGATTCGCCGGACCCCGCGCAGTGGCGGCACTGCGCCGAGAAGTTCTACGCGACGGTGTGGCGGACCGACCGCGGCGTGGTCAGCGCGGCCTTCGGGCTCGCCCGGCAATTGGCCGCCGACGGCCGGGTCACCGCGGCGGTGGCGGCCCTGGACGAGGTTCCCTCCGCCTCCCGCCACTACACCGAGGCGCGGCTGACCGCGGTCCTGTTACTCCTCACCGCACACCCCACCGAGCCCGGCGACACGGCGTCCGAAGGCGGCGGCGATCGTCGGCAGGCGCACGTCGGCACCGATCGGCCGGCGGAGTCGACCCTGCACGTCGCCGCGGCGCGCTTGCAGGCGCTGCCCGCCGCGGAACGCCGGGTCGCGCAGCTGCGGGTCCTGGTGCTCGGGACCGCCCTGGCGTGGTTGCAGGCCGGAAACCGCCCTCAGGCGTCCGACCGCACCCTGCTCGGACAACCGTTCACCGAACGCGGGCTGCGGCGGGGGATCGAATCAGGCCTGCGCGCACTGGCCCGCACCGCGCCCGGCCGGACGCACCGGTACGCGCTGGTGGATCTGGCGAACGCGATTCGCGCCAAAAGCTGGTTCTGAGCCCCGTTCAGCCCACCAGCGCGGCGGCCGCGCGGGCGATGGCCAGTTCCTCGTCGGTCGGCACCACCAGCACGGCCACCTCCGCGTCCGGCGGCGAAATACGGCGCGCCGCACGGCCTTTCGCGGTGTTGCGCACCGGATCCACCGCGATGCCGAAGCGTTCCAGCCCGGCCAGCGCGTCGGTGCGCACCTGCGCGTTGTTCTCCCCGACTCCGGCGGTGAAGGTGATCGCGTCGACCCGGCCCAGATCCACCAGATAGGCGCCGATGTAATGGCGCAACCGATGCACGTAGACGTCATACGCCAAACGCGCCGCGGCATCGCCGGATTCGATCAGCCCGAACAACTGCCGGAAGTCGTTGACCCCGGACAACCCCTTGATGCCGGAGCGGCGGTTGAGCAGTTCGTCGATGCCGTCGATGTCCAGCCCCGCGGTCCGCGCCAGATGCAGCGGAATACCCGGATCGATATCGCCGGACCGGGTGCCCATCACCAGTCCCTCCAGCGGCGTCAGTCCCATGCTGGTGTCCACGGCCCGGCCGCCGCGAATCGCCGAGGCCGAGGCGCCGTTGCCCAGATGCAGGACGATCTGGTTGTGCCCGGCCGGGTCGCCGCCGAGCAGTTCGGACACCCGCCCGGACACGTACTCGTGCGAGGTGCCGTGAAACCCGTAGCGCCGGACGCCGTGCGCGGCGGCGAGACCGGCGTCGATGGCATAGGTCTTCGCGGCGTCGGGCAGTCCGTGGAAGAAGGCGGTGTCGAAAACCGCGACCTGCGGGAGATCGGGCAGCAGGGCACGCGCGGAACGGATACCGGTGACGTTGGCCGGATTGTGCAGTGGCGCCAGGGTGGAGAGTTTGTCGATGGATTCCACCACGGCATCGGTGATCAGGGTCGGTTCGTAGAAAACTTCCCCACCGTGCACGACCCGATGTCCGACCGCCGAGAGCCCCTCACCGCTCAGATCGTGACCGCTGCGCGCGAACAGGTCGAACACCACCCGCAGCCCGGCGGCGTGATCGGAGATCTGGCCGGTGTGCTCGAAATTCTTTCCGTCACTGTGATGTTCGACGGTGACCTCGTCCTCGGAGACCGGCTCCCCGATGCGCGACACCAGCCCGGACGCCGCCACATGCGCCGAAACCGGTTCCAGCAGTTGATATTTGATCGACGACGACCCCGAATTGATCACCAATACCTGCATCAGCCCCGCGCCTCCTGTGTCCTGCGGGCCACCCGCACCCGGTCGGCACAGCGAGCCGCTGCGCGATGGTCGCTCACCGTGCCTCCTGCTGCTGCGCCTGAATCGCCGTAATAGCCACAGTGTTCACGATGTCGGCCACCAGGGCGCCGCGCGACAGGTCGTTGACCGGTTTGCGTAACCCCTGGAGCACCGGTCCGATCGCCACCGCGCCCGCGCTGCGCTGCACGGCCTTGTAGGTGTTGTTACCGGTATTGAGGTCCGGGAAGATGAACACCGTCGCGCGCCCGGCTACATCGGAATGCGGGAGTTTGGCGCTGGCGACCGTCGGTTCGATCGCGGCGTCGTACTGGATCGGCCCCTCCACCGGCAGCTGCGGCGCGCGCCGGTGCACGAGTTCGGTTGCGGCCCTGACCTTGTCGACATCGGCACCCGACCCGGACTCGCCCGTCGAATACGACAGCATCGCCACCCGGGGCTCGATCCCGAACTGCTGCGCGGTGCGGGCGGAGGATATCGCGATATCGGAGAGCTGTTCGGAGGTCGGATCCGGCACCACCGCGCAGTCGCCGTAGGCCAGGACCCGGTCCGCCAGGCACATCAGGAACACACTCGACACCGTCGAGACGCCGGGTTCGGTCTTGATGATCTCGAACGAGGGCCGAATCGTATGCGCGGTGGTGTGCGCGGCGCCGGAGACCATGCCGTCGGCGATGCCCCGGTGCACCATCATGGTGCCGAAATACGAGATGTCGGCCATGTATTCGCGGGCCCGGTCGACCGTCATTCCCTTGTGCGCGCGCAGCCGCGCGAACTCTTCGGCGAACTCCGCGCGCAACTCGCTGGTCCGCGGATCGAGTACCTGGGCGGCCTCGATATCGACGCCGAGTTCGGCCGCACGGGCACGCACGGTGGCCTCGTCACCGAGGATCGTCAGCTCCGCGATCTTGCGTTGCAGCACGCGGCCGGCCGCCCGCAGGATGCGATCGTCGTCGCCCTCCGGCAACACGATCCGGCGCGGATCGGCACGAGCCCGTTCCACCAGCTGATATTCGAACATCTGCGGCGTGACCACCGACGGCACCGGAACTTCGATGAGGTCCAACAGCTTCCGGCCGTCCACCCGCTGCTCCATCAGCGCCAGCGCGGTGTCGACCTTGCGCATACTGCTGAGCGAGACCCGCCCGCGGGTGTGGGCGGCGGCGCTGGCGGTGTCGAATGTGCCCAGCTGCGTGGTGAGGATGGGCAGTTTCGGCTTGAGGCCCTCCATCAGGCGCGCGATCGCCGGATCCGGCAACATGCCACCGTTCATGATGATGCCCGACAGCGACGGAAATCCCTCCGCCTCGTGCGCGTTCACCAGCGACAGCAGGACGTCGGAGCGGTCCCCCGGCACGATCACCGCGACGCCGTCGCTGAGCCGCTCGAGAATGTGCTCGGCGGTCATCCCGCCGACCATCACCTTCAGCGCCTCGCGCTGCAGCAGTTCCGGATCGCCCGAGTAGACGGTGCCGTCGATGGCCTCGCAGAGTTCGTTCATGGTCGGCGCGGTCAGCAGCGGCACCTCCGGCATCGTCCACGACGGACAGGGCAGCACCCCCATCGCCTTCCGCACGTCCTCGAGCCGCTCGGGATCGCAGCGGTTGACGATGATCGCCATGAGCTGCGCGTGCTCGTGTTCGAGTTCGGCCTCGCAGACCCGGGCGACCTGCACGACCTCCTCGGGGCTGCGTCCGGCCCCGCGCAGCACCAGCAGGACCGGCGCGCCGAGGTTGACCGCGATCCGGGCGTTGTAGCGCAGTTCACTGGGCCCGGCGACATCGGTGTAGTCGCTGCCGACCACCACCACGGCGTCGCAGACCTTGGCGACCTCGTGGAAGCGCATCACGATCTCACTGATCGCGGCGTCGGGATCGGCGTGCACCTGCTCGTAGGTCACCCCGACCGCCTGGTCGTAGTCGATATCGGCGGTGCAGTGGTCGAGCAGCAGCTCGAGAATGTAGTCGCGGCCGCGGTTGGACCGGGTGATCGGCCGGAAGACGCCCACCCGCGGCGTCGTCGCGGAGAGCATCTGCAACATGCCCAGCGCCACGGTGGATTTGCCGGTGTCACCTTCCAGTGACGCGATGTACACGATGGAGGGTGCGGGTTCGGCCATGGTCCCGAGCTTAGTGAGCGGATCCGCGCCCGCGGTCGTCCGCACGGGCGGTGCCGGTGAAATCACATTCGGGTGACTGTGGACTGGTTCTGCAAGCGGGCTCGATGAGTGTTGCGGACATACTCGTGCGCTTCTCGACCATTCAACGGCTCACGATCAGCCCATAGTCTCGTCTCATGCGACTCGGAACCTTCCTCCCCACGTCCACTCCCGATCCCCAGCAGCCGATCCTCGGCGATGTCGGCGCCGCGGCGCGGTTCGCCGAGGAGGCCGGGCTCGATTCGGTGTGGTCGACCGACCACCTCGTGGCCAGCGCGCCGATTCTGGAGAGTTCGGTCACGCTGGCGACCGCGGCGGCGGTGACCGAACGGATTCAGATCGGCTACGGCGTGCTGCTGCTCGCACTGCGCCCGGCCGCGTGGGCGGCCAAGCAGATCGGCGCGCTGCAGTACGTGTCCTCGGATCGGCTGCTGCTGGGTGTCGGCACCGGCAATCCCGCCCACGGCGATATCGGCTGGCGAGCGGCCGGGCTGTCGTTCGCCGATCGGGGCCGGCGCACCGACGAGAATCTGCGCGTACTGCCCGACCTGATCGCGGGCCGGCCCGCCGTCCTGCCGGACGGCACCGAGGTCACGCTCGCACCCGGTGCGAAGGTTCCGCCGATTCTGGTGGCCGGCGACGGTCCACGCGCCCGGCGCCGGGCGGCCGAATTCGCCGACGGCTGGCTCGCGATCGGCCTCGCGCCGCAGGAGGTAGCCACTGCCACAAAGGAATTGACCGAATTCGCCGCGGAGTTCGGCCGGAACACACCGGCCGTCTCCGTCGTCACGCCGCTGCCCGCGGAGCTCGGCGAAGCCCGGGAACTGTTCGACGCCTATGCCGAGGCGGGTGTGGAACACCTGCTCACCGCGCCGCGCGACGGCGACTGGCGCCGGGGCTACGAATTCGCGGCCGCGATCCGGCGGTAAACGCTCTCACCCGCCCTCGCGACTGCGGCCGGAGCCCTAGGATCACTGTCCATGACGGCACAGTTTCCGGATCGGCAGTGGGGTTCGCGGACCGGTCTGCTCGGACGCACCGCGAGCGCGTTCGCCGCGACGAAGTTCGGTTCGCGGGTGGTCCGCACCCTCACCCCACTGGACCGGAAGGTGTTGCAGCGCACCGGCGCTCGCTACACCGTGCTCGGACCGATCGGCGCGCCGATCGTCCTGCTCACCACCACCGGCCGCAGGTCCGGGCAGCCCCGCACCTCACCGCTGTTGTACGTCCACGACGGCGACACGCTGTACGTGATCGGCAGCAACTTCGGTCAGTCCCGCCATCCGGCGTGGACCGCCAACCTGCTGGCAGACCCCGAGGCGACCGTAACCCTTGCGGGACAGAGCATTCCGGTGCGCGCACAGCTGATCGAGGATCCGGAGCGTAAGCAGCGGATCTTCGACCGGTTCGTGGAGACGACCGAAGCCTATGCCGCCTACCGCAGCCGCACGACGCGCGATCTGCGCCTGTTCGCCCTGACACGGGCGTGAGGTTCACACGATCCGGCTGTGGGACAGATAGGCCCGCCCGGCGAAGGTCCGGATCGGGCTGCTGCCGAAGTCGAGTGACCACACCGGTTGCCGATTCGTTCCGGCCGCGACGACGGTGATGCCGCCCTGCCCGCCACGCGCGACGGTGACCACCCTTGTTCCATCGGTGGCCCAGGGGACCTGGTTGTCCGGCAGTACACCGCCCTCGGCCGTGTACGCGTCGAACCAGGCGTAGGCGAGCTTGTATCGGTTCTCGAGGTAGTCGGAGCCGGATTTCGTGGTGGTGTCCCAGCGAATCAGAATTTTGCTGCCGATTCCGGCGACGGACACACCGTGGCCGTAACTCGCTTCCTTCGGCAGTTGCCTGGACCAGAGCATGGACCCGGTCGCGGGATCGAAGGCGGCGAGCATGCCGCGGTTCGTCATCACCGGCAGCGCCGGGGCCGTGTCCGGTTCGGCGTAGCGCTTGTCGTTGCCGTTCGGCGCCGGATCGTCACCCTGGGTGGCATACGGCTGGCTCGCCACGACCCGCCAGCCGGGACCGGCACCGGCGCGCTTCGTTCCGTCGAGAGTGAAGAAGTCCGCACCGATCGCGAATCCGCCGGAGTACGCCAGCCAATCCGGAGCCCACACCGTATTCGGCTGAACGTGGTCCGGAGCCACCTGATACACGACCTTCCCGGTTTCGATATTGCGCAATTCGAAACCGGCCTTCGAGAACGGATCACCGGACACGGGATTCTTCTGCAGCGACAGCACACCGGAACCGTGGACCAGGCCCGGCTGAATGTCGTCGGCCTGCCAGAGCACCTTGCCGGTGACGTCCGCGGAAATGACCGAACCCGTCCCGGCCCCTTCGCGCTCGGGTTCGAACGTGGCGAATGTTTCGCCTGCGGAGACGATTTCGGTGGCGGCCGGCAGGCGGCCGGAGATCACGCCCGCCTGCGTATCGATGAGCAGCGTCGCGTACGAATCCGAATTCACGTCCCGGGTTCCGGCGGCGCTGTCCCCGGCCTCCGTACGGCAGCCGGCGTAGCGGCCCGAGGCCGTGAACACGCACTCGGCGTAGGAGATGTAACCCACACCGACGCTGTGCAACAGCGCACCCGACTCCACATCGATGATGTCGAGTTTCTCGGTGCCGTTGTAGAGCACCACCTTGTCCGTGCCGCCGATCGGGAGCTCCGATCCGTCGGCCGACCACCGCTTCCCGGTGGGTTCGGCACTCAGATCCGGGCTCTGCGGAGTGACCGAGATCCGGGCCAGCGCCCGGGCGGCATCGGTCGGACCGACCTCATCGGAGCCGGCCGACCGCACCACGAAAACCGTCACGATTGCGATCACGATCAGGACCGCGACACCTGCGCCCCACCAGATTCCACTCGACGGCGCACCGGTTCGCGGTAGCACCGTCGGTGATTCGGTCTGTGCTTCCGACCGGCCCCGCGACGGTACGGGCTGTCCCGCGAGCACGGTCGCGATCGCCGCTTGCGGATCGCCCTGCGGCGGGCCGGCAGTGGCGGCCCGCAAGGCCGCACCCAGCGCCGCCGCGAACTCCGACGACGAGGCGAACCGTGCCTCCGGTCGCTTCGCCATCGCCCGCGCGAGGACCGCGTCCACGTCCGGATGCAGGTGCGGACGCGCCGTCCGCACGCTCGGTGGCGTGGCCGTGGCATGCCGCGTGACGACCACGACGGGATCAGCGTCCGCGAACGGCGCGCCGCCCGTGAGCACGTGAAAGACGGTGCAGGCCAACGAATACTGATCGCAGCGTCCGTCCAGCGGTTGCGCGCTCAGTTGCTCCGGCGACGCATAGTTCAGGGTGCCGAGCATGACCCCGGTTCCGGTCAGATCGGAGGCAACCGCGGCCTGCCGGGCGATGCCGAAATCGGTGAGCAGCACGTCACCGTCCCGGCTCAGCAGGATGTTCGCCGGTTTCACGTCCCGGTGCACCAAACCCTGCGCATTCGCGCGATCCAGCGCTCCCGCAACGGTTTCCGCGATCCGGATCACCTCATCGATGCCGAACGGCCCGGTGGCGGCCAGTCGCTGGGCGAGATCGACGCCGTCGACCAATTCCATCGCGATCCACAGCCGGCCCTCGTACTCGCCGCGGTCGTACACCTTCACGATCGCCGGATGCGACAGACTCGCCGCCAGATCGGCCTCCCGCTCGAACCGCGCCCGGTACTCCGGGTCGGCCGCGTACTGGGCCGGTAGTACCTTCACCGCGTCCGATCGCGGTAACCGCGGGTGCCGGGCGACGTAGACCTCACCCATTCCACCGGCGCCGAGCACCCGTTCGATCCGGTAGCCCGCGAACAACTCCCCCGAATACAGCATTACTCCTCCTCGCCGTGAGCACCCTACCGAGTCCGACCGGCCTGCGAGGGACGGACGGACTGGGCGGAACGGGCACACAGCGGGCGGCTCCGCACCGTACCGGCCCGGAACGTACGGATGTCACGCTCGGGCGGCCGAGCGTGACATCCGAGGGAGCGGACGCGCGGGAAGGCTCAGAGTGCGCGCAAGCGCGGCGCCAGGTCGCGTGCGAACAGGTCCAGGAAACGGCGCTGATCGTGGCCGGGAGCGTGGAAGACCAGGTGGTTCAGCCCCGCATCGACATACGGCTTGACCTGCTCGACCGCCTCATCCGGATCGCTGGCCACGATCCAGCGCTTGGCGATCTGCTCGATCGGCAACGCATCCGCGGCCGCCTCCATCTCGATCGGATCGGTGATCGAATGCTTCTGCTCGGCCGTCAACGACAACGGCGCCCAGAACCGCGTATTCTCCAACGCCAGTTCCGGATCGGTGTCATACGAAATCTTGATCTCGATCATCCGATCGATATCGCCGAGCGTACGACCCACCTTCTCCGCA
Source organism: Nocardia sp. NRRL WC-3656 (assembly GCF_000720265.1). Lineage (NCBI taxonomy): Bacteria > Bacillati > Actinomycetota > Actinomycetes > Mycobacteriales > Nocardiaceae > Nocardia > Nocardia sp. NRRL WC-3656. The sequence continues at coordinate 83,288 of NZ_JOJF01000016.1, forward strand.
CCCTCGGTCACCGCCGGCATCAACTTCTCCGTGTACAGGTCCATCCCCTTACCCGAGGTGCAGATGAAACCGTCACCGGCCCGGCCCGCATACCGCGCCACCACCGGCCCGCCCGCGGCGATATACACCGGGATCCCCGCCGGCGGCACATCATAGATCGACGCGCCGACCGTGTTGTAGTACTGACCCTCGAAATCGACCCGATCACCACTCCACAACGCGCGCATCAGATCCACCGACTCGCGCAGCCGAGCGAAACGCTCCTTGAACTCCGGCCACTCCCCCTGGTAACCGGTCGCGATCTCGTTGAGCGCCTCACCGGTCCCCACACCCAGCATGATCCGCTCCGGATACAGCACCCCGAGGGTCGCGAACGCCTGCGCGATCACCGCCGGGTTGTAGCGGAACGTCGGCGTCAGCACCGACGTACCCAGCTGAATACGAGAAGTCCGCTCACCGACCGCGGTCATCCACGCCAGCGAAAACGGAGCATGCCCACCCTGGTGCCGCCACGGCTGAAAATGATCACTGACGGTCGCACTGTCGAGGCCGTGTTCTTCGACCAGAACGCCGAGCTCGACGAGCTCGCGTGGTCCGAATTGTTCCGCCGACGCCTTGTATCCCAGTTTGAGATCACTCACTGCGCCACTCCTGTTCGCCGTCACGTGCGTGCTTGGGCCGGCTCCCGGGCGGGAGACGACCGCGTCGACCGAGTGCAGCGCCGGACGGGTGGCCCGAATTCCTGTCCCGACTGTCCACAGCGCGGCAAGCTGCGGTCGCATTCGACCATAACCACAGCGAATTCCGCGGCCGCCGCGCGTACGACCTACCGGAACATCACATCGCGACCGCCGATAGCCCACAATTGGCTCGTGACTGCCGACAGCGAACCGATTCTGTCCTACCTGACCGATATGGACGGCGTGCTGGTGCACGAGGATCACCTCATTCCCGGCGCCGATGCGTTCCTGACGGAGCTGACCGAGCGTGAGATTCCGTACCTGGTCCTGACCAACAATTCCATCCGCACCCCGCGCGATCTGCAGGCCCGCCTGCGCCGGATCGGGCTGGACATCCCGGCGTCCTCGATCTGGACCTCGGCGACCGCGACGGCCACCTTCCTGAACGAGCAGCGTCCCGGCGGGACGGCGTATGTGGTGGGCGAATCGGGATTGACGACCGCCCTGCACGAGATCGGCTACGTGCTGACCGACAGCGATCCTGATTACGTCGTCCTCGGTGAGACGCGAACCTATTCGTTCGAGGCGATCACCACTGCCATCCGGCTGGTCGAGCGCGGCGCCCGGTTCATCGCCACCAATCCCGACCCCACCGGGCCCTCCCGCGAGGGCGTGCTGCCCGCGACCGGTTCCGTGGCCGCGCTGATCACCCGGGCCACCGGCCGCGACCCGTACTACGTGGGGAAACCGAATCCGCTGATGATGCGCTCGGCGCTGCGGCAGATCGGCGCGCATTCGCAGTCGGCGGTGATGATCGGCGACCGGATGGACACCGATGTGATCGCCGGACTCGAGGCGGGCATGCGCACGGTCCTGGTGACCTCGGGGATCTCCACCCGGGCGTCGATGGAACAGTTCCCGTACCGGCCGACACTGGTGATCGATTCGGTGGCCGATCTCGTGGGCCGCACCGAGAATCCGTTCGCGGCCTGAGCGGGAAAGTCCGGCCGGCGCACCGGAGGTCCCGCCGGCACGGTACTTCCCGGCGCAGGATCCCATCAGTCCGGACTTCCGCCGCGCTCCCCGGATTCCAGCGCCTCCAGCGCGGCCGACAGATCACCCAGCGCATCCACCACTTCGGCGAACCGTTGCGAACCCAATTGTCGCGCAAGCTGTTTCGCCATGACAGCATGCTTCGGGGTGATCCGGCGGACGGCAGCGTAGCCCGCATCGGTGATCGCCACCAGCTTCGCGCGGCGATGCGACGGATTCGGCCGGTATTCGGCCAATCCCTTGCCCACCAGTAGATCCGCGATGCGCTGGACGCTCTGGCGGGTGATACCCATCTCCCGCGCGATCCCCGATACCGGCAGCGGTTCGTGCAGCACCGCACCCAGCACCTGCCACCAGGCCGCGGTGATCTCCGCCGGTTTCGCCAATTCCTCTGCGATCGTGAGGAATTGGCCGTTCAGTTTGAAGGTCGTGATCGCCGCCGCGGAGAACAGTTCGGCGTCACCGCGGCTCATGCCGGCTCGACCGCCGCGGCCTGCAGGGCGAAGAACCCGCTCGGATCCCGGTCCGCGTAGAGCCGATACCACGCATCCAGGACGGCCGGCTCGAACAGATCCAGCCGCGCGAAGATGTGGCGTGCGAAGTCGATCGGTGCGATCCCGCTCGCGGTGATCAGATCACCGTCGGTCACCGCCGGCTCGTCCACATAGTGGTGCGCTCCCGAATATCCGGTCGAGGCGAGATTGTCCGCCGCATTGCCGGTGTGCGGACGAGCATCGAGCAGGCCCTGTTTCGCCAGGCCGTAGGTCGCACCGCAGATCGCCGCGACCGGTACGCCGGCCTTCAGGAAGTCCTCTGCAGCCTGAGCGAACGGCGCGAGTTGCCCGTCCTCCCAGATGTCGGCGCCGGGCAGGATCAGCATCGCGCTGTCGGCCGGGGAGAGCTGGTCCAGAGTGAGATCGGGAACCACGCGCAATCCGCCCATCGAGGTGACCGGCGCGGAGGTGGCGCCGACCGTGCGAATCTGCCGGCTTCCCGGCTCGCGCTGCATCAACGGGCGATTGATGCCGGCCGTCACGTAGCTCGGCTCCCAATCCGCGAACGTGTCGTACACCGCCACATGAACCGTCTGAGTCATGACAGCATGCTGTCATGATTGACAGCATGCTGTCAACGCCCGGCGGTCAGCTCAGCGCCTGCTCCAGATCACCGAGCAGATCCTCCACATCCTCGAGACCGATCGAAATGCGCAGCACCCCGTCGGTGAGTCCCACCGCCGCACGACCTTCCGGACCCATCGCACGATGCGTGGTGGTCGCCGGATGCGTGATCAGGGTCTTGGCGTCGCCGAGGTTGTTGGAGATGTCGACGATGCGCAGCCGGTTCAGCACCTCGAAGGCCCGCTTCTTACCCTCGTCGGGGCCCGCGGCGAGTTCGAAGGTCACCACGGTGCCGCCGCCGGACATCTGCGCGGTCGCCAGTTCGTGCTGCGGATGCGAGGCGAGGAACGGATACTTCGTCCAGGCCACGCCCGGATGCTGTTCCAGGAACTCGGCGACGGCCAGCGCGGACTGCGTCGACTGACGCACCCGCAGCGGCATCGTCTCCAGTCCCTTCAGCAGGGTCCAGGCGTTGAACGGGCTCAGCGCCGGGCCGGTGTGGCGCATCAGATTCTTGACCGGCCCGTTGATGTAGTCGCTCGTGCCGAGGATCGCACCGCCGAGGACGCGCCCCTGTCCGTCGATGTGCTTGGTGCCCGAGTAGACCACCACATCGGCGCCGAGGTCGAGACTGCGCTGCAGCAGCGGCGTCGCGAACACGTTGTCCAGCACGACCTTCGCGCCGGCGGCATGGGCCAGTTCGCTCACCCGCCGCACGTCGACGAGGGTCTGCATCGGATTCGAGGGAGTTTCGAAGAACACCGCGGCCGTCGGCTGCGAGAGCGCCTGCTCCCACTGGTCGAGATCCTCACCGTCGACGAAGACGGTCTCCACGCCCCACCGCGGCAGGATCTCGTTGCACACCACGAAACAGGAACCGAACAGGCTGCGCGCTGCCACCAGCCGGTCGCCCTGCCCGAGCAGCGCGGCCAGCGCGGTGAACACCGCGGACATGCCGCTGGCGGTGGCGAAGCACGCCTCGGCACCCTCGAGCAGCCGCATCCGCTCCTCGAACATCGCGACCGTCGGATTGCCGTAGCGCGAATAGACGAAATGCTCGATATCGCCGGTGAAGGCCGCCTCGGCCGCCTCGGCGCTCTCGTAGACGAATCCGGACGACAGATACAGCGCCTCGGAGGTCTCCTCGAACCCGGAGCGGCGCAGCCCGCCGCGCACGCCCAGGGTCGCCGGTCCCACACCCTCGGGCAGCGGCCGATCGAATGCACCGCCGGTGATCATGACTGCCTCCACGAAAAGAATTGCCGCACAACAGATCCGCTCACGACTGCCGCCACGGCAGGCCGAGTGCGCGCCAACCGGCGCCGCCGCGATGCCCCTCGGCATCCAGCGGACCCTCGAAACCCTCGAGCACGTTGTAGGAGGGCGCGAAACCGGCCGCCGTCGCCGCCGTGGCCGCACCGATCGAACGCTGCCCGGACCGGCACAGGAAGATCACCGGGGCATCGCTTTCGCCCGCGCGATCGGCCAGCACCTGCTTCAACTGCTCCACGAATACGGGGTTGGGTGCGCCGGTGCCGTCGACCCATTCGATGAGGGCGGTCGGCCGCTCGATCGAGGTGGTGTCGGGCACTCCGACGAACCGCCATTCGGCCTCGGTGCGCACATCCACCAGCACCGCATCCGGATTGTCGCGCAACAACTCCCACGCCTGCCCGGGCGTGATGTCACCGGCGTAGCTCACTTGTCGAACCTCCTACGGAATCCGCACTTGCCGCGTCCGGTCGGACCGCGGCCAGGTCGTCACCCGGAGCACCCCACCGCGGAGGAGGGTTGCCGACCAGCGAGCCGGGGCTTACCGCTGGTACTCATGACCTGAACCGAGAATGCCTGGTCACAGGCCCGATTGTCAAACATGGACAGCGGCGGCTCAGGGGTTGACGCACACCAGCCAGGTGCCGTTCTCGCGACTGAAATTCCAGTTCGCCGCGGTCTGGCGGCCGTCGATCCGGCTGGTCACCGACGCCGTCGCGCGATCGCCGTCGATGTGCACCGCGTCGACTCCGGCGATCTCCACCTTCTTGCCCGCCGAGTCGGCACCCAGCGGCGACTTCTTCTGGTCGAACCCGGTGCATTCGGTGGTCTTGCGCCGGTCGGCGTCGGAATCGCTTCTCGCCGTGGCGAAGTTGCGCGCCGCGATGGCGACCCGATCCGGATCTGTGAGATTGTTCTCAGCCGGGCGGGTGATTCCGAGGATGACGACGGCGAGCACCGCCAGGACGGCGATGGCCGCGGCGATCAGGAACGGCTTCGCCGACCGCGTCGTGTCGCGCTGATCGATCGAGGTAGCCGGATCATTCATGCCTGCATCATCCCCGGCGGGTCGAAGTGTCGAAGATCACGCCCGCATTTTCGCGCGGATACCGGGAATAGCGGCGGTGTGTGCCACCGATAGAATCACCAGAACTCCGGCCACATCCGGTGCACGGATCGGGAGAGCTCCGCGCGGCAACGAGGCAGCATCGGCGGAGCAGTCGGGCAGGCGCCCGGCCCGCACGTCAACTTAGCCTAAGCTAAGAAGGACGGCTGACAAGACGAGAGTTTTCGACCAAAGGGTGCGCGTAGAAATGACCGAACACGCTGGAACGAATAGCGGCGCGGGCGACCGCCCCCTGCGCATCGCGATCGTCGGTGCCGGACCGGCCGGAATCTACGCCGCCGACGCGCTGATGAAGTCCGACGTGGAGGCGAGTATCGACCTCTACGAGCGCATGCCGGCCCCGTTCGGTCTGATCCGCTACGGCGTCGCACCCGACCACCCGCGCATCAAGGGCATCATCACCGCCCTGCACAAGGTGCTCGACAAGCCGCAGGTCCGCCTGCTCGGCAATATCGACTACGGCAGCGACATCGACCTCGAGGACCTGCGCCGCTTCTACGACGCGGTGATCTTCTCCACCGGCGCCAACGCCGACCGCGCCCTGGGCGTCCCGGGTATCGAACTGGACGGCAGCTACGGCGCCGCCGACTTCGTGTCCTGGTACGACGGCCACCCGGACGTGCCGCGCACCTGGCCGCTCGACGCGGAGAAGGTCGCCGTCCTGGGTGTGGGCAACGTGGCGCTCGACGTGGCCCGCGTGCTCGCCAAGACCGGTGACGAACTGCTGCCGACCGAGATTCCGCCGAACGTCTACGAGGGCCTGCGCAACAACAAGGCCGTCGAGGTGCACGTGTTCGGCCGCCGCGGTCCCGCCCAGGCCAAGTTCACCCCGCTGGAACTGCGCGAACTCGATCACTCGCCGAATATCGAGGTGATCGTCGATCCCGAGGACATCGACTACGACGAGGGCTCGGAGGCCGCGCGCCGCCACTCCAAGCAGGTCGACATGGTCTGCAACACCCTCGAGCAGTGGGCCATTCGCGACGTCGGCGACCGCCCGCACAAGCTGTTCCTGCACTTCTTCGAATCCCCGGCCGAACTGATCGGCGAGGACGGCAAGGTGGTCGGCCTGCGCACCGAGCGCACCACCCTCGACGGCACCGGCAACGTCAAGGGCACCGGAACCTACAAGGACTGGGACGTCCAGGCGGTGTACCGCGCCGTCGGCTACCTGTCGCAGAACATCCCGCAGCTGCCCTTCGACGACCAGGCCGGCACCGTGCCGAACGAGGCCGGGCGCGTGCTCGTCGACGAGGGCTCCGACGGCGCCGCCCGCTACCTGCCGCAGACCTACGTCACCGGCTGGATCAAGCGCGGCCCGGTCGGCCTGATCGGCCACACCAAGGGCGACGCCAACGAGACCATCGCCTGCCTGCTCGACGACGCCGCCTCCTTCACCCCGGCCGCCGAACCCGATCCCGAGGCCGTGACGAAGTTCCTCGAGGACAAGGGCATTCCGTTCACCACCTGGGCCGGCTGGTACCGCCTCGACGCCCACGAGCGCTCGCTCGGCGAGCCCGAGGGCCGCGAGCGGGTCAAGGTCGTCGAACGCGAGGACATGCTGCGCGCGAGCGAGCCGCACAAGGTCTGAACACCACGCCGGATCCGCATTCGTCACCGACCTGAGGCATGCTGATCACGTGTTCGATTCACACGTTCACATCATCGACCCGCGGTATCCGCTGGTTGAGAATCAGGGCTACCTGCCGGAGCCGTACACCATCGCCGACTATCGAAAGCGCATGGCGCACTTCGATGTCGACGGTGGTGCGGTGGTGAGTGCGTCCTTCCAGGGCACCGACTCGACGTTCATGATCGCCGCGCTGGCCGAACTCGGGCCGAACTGGGTCGGCGTGATCAATCTGCCTTCGGACGTCACCGACGAGCAGATCATCGAACTGGACCGGGCCGGGGTACGGGCCATCCGGTTCAATCTCAAGCGCGCCGCGGTCGACATCGTCACGCTGACCATGCAGGCCGTGCGCGCCTACGAACTCGCCGGCTGGCATGTCGAGCTCTACATCGACGGATCCATGCTGGGCTCGCTGGAACCGGTCATCTCCAAACTGCCGGCGCTGAGCATCGACCATATGGGCATGTCCGACGAATGCCTGCCCTATCTGCTGAATCTGGTCGATCGCGGGGCCCGGGTGAAAGCCTCCGGGTTCGGGCGGGTGTCGATGGATGTGGAATCGGCGATGCGGCGGGTGCACGCGGTCAATCCCGGTGCGCTGATGTTCGGCTCCGATCTGCCGGGTAATCGGGCCGGACGGCCGTTCCGCGATGCCGATATCGAGATCATCGGCCGGGCCGTCGGCGCGGACATGTACCGGGTGCTCGAGGACAACGCCCGCGCCTGCTACCGGCTGCCGGTGAAGGTGCGCTCGGCCGAGGATCCCGTGCCGACGCTGCCGATTCCGCGCACCGAACCGCCGACGCTGCGGCTGCGCCGCTCGGAACTGCCCCAGCCGCCGGGACGGAACCAGCCACCGGACCGGACGCGACCGCTGCGGATCGTCGAATAGCCGCGCACACCGCACCCGGATGCCGTGCGTCACATCCACCGCTTATTGTCGTAGTGTCAACACCGGCGCGCGCCGCCGGTCGCAGGATCGACGACGAACCGAGGTAGGGCGTGAGCACTTCATCCACCACCACCGGGCAGGGCCCACTCGCGGGCATCAAGGTTCTCGAGCTGGCCGGAATCGGCCCCGGCCCGCACGCGGCACTGCTGCTGGCCGATCTGGGCGCCGATGTGGTGCGCGTGCAGCGTCCCGGCCAGCTGCCGGGATTCATGGAACGACCGCAGTGGCGGGGACGCACCATCGTCGAGGCCGATCTCAAGGATTCCGCCGATATCGAGAAGGTGCTCGGCCTGATCGACAAGGCCGATGTGCTGCTGGAGGGTTTCCGGCCCGGTGTCACCGAGCGGATGGGACTGGGCCCGGACGTCACCCTCGAGCGCAACCCGCGCCTGATCTACGGCCGGATGACCGGATGGGGACAGTACGGCCCGCTCGCCGACCGTGCCGGCCACGACATCAACTACATCTCGCTGACCGGTGTGCTCAACGCCATCGGCCGCAAGGGTGAGCGCCCGGTCCCGCCGCTGAACATGGTCGGCGACTTCGGCGGCGGTTCGATGTTCCTGGTGATGGGCGTGCTCTCCGCGCTGGTGGAGCGGTCGATCTCCGGTAAGGGCCAGGTGATCGACGCCGCGATGATCGACGGTGCACTCTCGCTCTCGCACATGATCTGGGGTATGCGCGGCATGGGCCTGTGGTCGGACGAGCGGGGCACCAACCTGCTCGACACCGGTATGGCCTTCTACGACACCTACGAGACCTCCGACGGCAAGTACATGGCCGTCGGCTGCATCGAACCGCAGTTCTACGCCGAATTCCTGAAGGGTCTCGAGATCGACCCCGAGGGCCTGCCGATGCAACTCGACCCCAACGGCCAGGATCAGCTGCGCAAGCTGTTCACCGAGAAGTTCAAGACCAAGACCCGCGACGAATGGGCCGCGATCTTCGACGGCACCGACGCCTGCTGCACCCCGGTTCTCACCTTCACCGAGGCCACCGAGAACGGCCATATCGCCGCCCGCGAATCCCTGGTCGAGATCGACGGCGTGGTCCAGCACGCCCCGGCCCCGCGTTTCTCCCGCACCCAGGGCGGCACCCCCACCCCGCCTCCCTCGGCCGCCACGGCCATCGACGAGATCTGGGCGAACTGACCCGGGGCCCCGGTGGCGAGCGCCGCCACCGGGGCGTTCCCGGCAGGCCGGCATTTGCGCTGGATAGGGCTGCGGCCGTTCGCGGTTCGTTCATTCCGCGCAAATTCGCCAAGGCACTACAGTAATTTCATGGCTCGGAACTGGCCGATGATCGAGCGCGGTGGCGAATTGGAGTCGATTCGCGCCGCGTTGACCGGCACCGAATTCGTCGGCGCGATCCTGACCGGCGACGCGGGGGTGGGGAAGACGACCCTGGCGCGGCAGGCGACGGCCGCGGTGGGCGGGGGTGTGCGCTGGGTGGCGGGCACCGAGTCCGCACGCAGTATTCCGCTCGGCGTGTTCGCGCATATGGTCGGCGTGTACACCGCACACGACCCGGTCACCTTCATGGCCGCCGCGCGGGAGGCGCTGCTGGCCGACGGCGACACCATCATCGGCGTCGACGATGCCCACCTGCTCGATCAGCTCTCGGCAACACTGCTGCTGCAGTTGGCCATCGACAAGGCCGCGCGGATCGTCTGCACGGTACGCAGCGGGGTGCAGGTGCCGGACGCGGTGACCTCGCTGTGGAAGGACGGGCATCTGCTGCGGATCGACCTCACGCCGTTCTCCGAACCGCAGAGCGTCGAACTGGTCGAATCCATGCTCGGCGGGCAGCTGGAGGGGTTCACCGCCAATCTGATGTGGGAATCCTCGGGCGGCAATGCCCTGTTCCTGCGTCATCTCGTGGAGGGTGCGCTGGAGGCGGGCACGCTGCGACAGGTCAACGGGGTGTGGCAGCTGCGCGGGCGGGCGGCGGTGACCTCGGAACTGGCGGCATTGCTGGAGGATCGCGTCGAGCAGCTGCCGGAGTCGGTGCTGCGCGTCCTGGAATTGCTCACCTTCTGCGAGCCCATCGATCTCGACGTACTGGCCGAACTGGCCGGCGAGGATGCGGTCGAACAGGCCGAAACCCGTGGCGTGATCCGGATCGTCGAGAACGGTCACCAGTTGCTGGTGCGCTACAACCATCCGCTGTTCGGCGAGGTGATCCGGCGGCGGCTCGGTATCGCCTCGGCTCGCCGGCTCCGGGGCCGGTTGTATTCGTCGCTGCGGGAGCGGCCGATCAAATCCGCCTCCGATCGCATCCGGTTGGCCGAATTGGCTTTGGACAGTGACAAATCCGCGGATCTGGAGTTGTTCGAGGCGGCCGCGGCCGATGCCATCGGGCTGGCGAACATCCCCCTCGGTGAACGGTTCGCGCGCGCGGCGGTGGAGCGCCGAGGCGGTGTCGAGTCCGCGGATCTGCTGGCGCGCGCGCTGCTGTGGCAGGGACATCGCATCGAGGCCGAACGCACCCTGGCCAGTTTCGATCCGGATCAGTTGAACGAGGTGCAGCTGGCCCGCTGGGGCAGCACCCGCGTCTCGAATCTGTTGTGGGCCATGGGCGATGCCGACCGCGCCGACGAGGTGCTGTCCCTGGTCCGCAGCCGGGTCCGGCATCCGAAGATCGTCCTGACGTTGCAGGGCTTGGCTTCCGCGTGCGAGGTGAACGAAAACCGCCTGGAGGAGGCCTTCACCGACGCCGAGGCGGTGATGTCCACACCGGACGCGCCGGCCTGGGCGGTGTGGTGGGCATCGTTCGGCGGCGGTCTGGCGCTGGCGCTGATGGGCCGCAGTGCGGCCGCGCGCGAATACACTCTGCGCGGCCATCAGGTCGAGGAGCAGGTCGACGGGCCGACGCGCTTCATGTCCGCGCACGCGGAGGTGCTGGCGCTCACCTTCACCGGTGAACTGGAGGCCGCACGTCGCTGTGCCTCCGGCTATTTCGGATATTCGGCGCCGGGACAGTACCTGGCCTGGGGCCTCTCGAAGATCCTGCAGGGCACCGTCGACGTGGCACAGGGGCACTTCCCGGAGGGCGTCGAGAATCTCGAACAGGCGCTCGCGGCGCTGACCGCCGAGGGCGCCGCCGCGTGGATGTTCCCGGCGAGAATCCGTCTCGCCGAAGCCTATTCGGCCTTGGGCCGGGCCGCGGAGGCCGCCGAGACGATCGCCGAGGCGCGGCTGCGCGGTGGCCGGCACAGTGCGGTCTACGAACCACAACTCGAGATCGCGCGCGCGTGGCAGGCCGCGGCCGAAGGCACCGTCGCCCCGGCCGTGCGGCTGGCCATCGGCGCCGCCGACGCCGCGGCCCGGTCCCACCAGCACGCGATCGAGGCCATGGCCCTGCACACCGCGGCCCGCTTCGGCGACCGCACCGTGGCCGGGCGGCTCGCCGATATCGCGGCGCGGATCGACGGCGCGCTGGTGCAGGTGCAGGCTCGCCACGCGGTGGCCGTCGCCTCCCAGGACGGCCCCGGATTGGACAACGCCGCAGCGGAATTCGAGCGAATGGGCGCCCTGCTCTCGGCCGCCGACGCCGCCGCGCAGGCCGCCTCGGTGCATGAGCGGCACGGCGATCGGCGCCGATTGCTCGAATCCGCCGCGACAGCCAATCGCCTGGCCGCGGTCTGCGGCGGCGCGAGCACACCGGCGCTTCGGCAATCGGCACAACCACTTCCGCTCACCGCGCGAGAGCGCGAAATCGCCAATCTGGTCGCGGCCGGACTCAGCAATCGGCAGATCGCGGATCGGCTGACGGTGTCGGTGCGGACCGTCGAGGGACATCTCTATCGGGCCTGTATGAAGCTCGACGTCACCGATCGCGAGGCGCTCGCCGATCTGATGCGCGGCGAGCCACCGCGAGGCAAACAGCGCTGAACCTTTCGCCGCGGCCGGGCCGAGTCACTCCAGGTCGATGCGAATCGTCAGCAGGTTCGAGCCGACGGCGCGCACGACCGAACTGTTGACGCGGTTGAGCTTGCGCAGACGTGCCCGCGCATCGTCGTCGTCGAGCAGGACCGCCGTACCGTCGTGCCAGACACCGCGAATCTGCAAGCGCACCTTGGGATTCGCGATGATATTGCGCACATACTGCGAATTGCGCCCGAACTCGGAGACGAACCAGTAGGAGGAGCCGACCAGCCTCCCCCCGATCGGCGTCCGCCGCGGCTGACCACTGCGCCGCCCGATCGTCTCCAGTACGGCGAGTCCGCCGAGGTACCGCGCGACCCGGCTGCCCACGGGAATCGCGATATACCGCTGCACCGGCACCGCGAGCCGGCGGCGGATATCGCGGGCCGGAGGTGACGCTTTCCGTTCGTGTCCCATGCTGTCTCGCCCGCCACTCCCCTTCGTCATGACATCTACGGTAGGCCTCCGCTCCCGGGCATACATCGTTCGACGGGATGCGCCGCGTGTCCGACCACGGTTGGAGGCCGTCGCTGTGCGGAATTCGACACTGCGTCGCCGCTATCGGTCGATTACGATGCTGGCGGCGGCCGTGGTCGCCACACAGGCAGGCTGCTGATGAGGGTGGTGCTCGGCGTGATCCGTCGAAATCGGTATCTGATGACGGGTATTCGGGTCGCGATGGCGGCGGTGCCGCTCGCGGTGGTCCTCGGTTTCGCCGGTACGGCCGCGGCGATCGGTCCGGTTCAGCCCGGTGTCACCACCCCGGATGCCCCGGCTCCTTCCGACGAGCCCGCCGAATTGCGTTCCGCCTCACCGCAACACGTACCGGCTCCGCAGTCCGCGCCCCGGGCCGCGCCGAAGCCGGAACCGAAGCCGACCGAACCGCCCGCTCCGCGCGAAGTGCGCGTGGGCGGCTTCAGCGCACCGGTGCCGGATGCCGTACCGGATGCGGTGGTCGACGGCGTCAACCGCGCCAACGACGGCATCCAAGGCGCGATCAACCCGGACCCCGAACACAAGTAGCAGCCATCGGCGCCGGCGACTCGGTGCGGTCGCCGAGCCGGCCGACCGGCGCTCAGAACAGGGTCGGTTCGCCGAATCCCGAGGTGCGTTCGATTTCGAGCAGGCGGGCCTTGGTCGCGATGCCGCCGGGCGCGGAGAAACCGTGCAGTCCGTGATCGGCCGCCAGCACGCGGTGGCAGGGCACGATCAAGGGAATGGGATTGCGGCCCAAGGCTTGTCCGACGGCTTGGGCCGCGCCGGGCGCTCCGGCCCGGGCGGCGACCTCGCCGTAGGTGAGAGTGTGTCCCGGGGCGATGGCGCGCGTGATGTCGTAGACCGCGCGATGGAATTCCGGTTGCGCGCGATAGTCCACCGGAATCCACCGCAGATCGTCGAGTTCGCCGGTCAGATGCGCGCGAATGGCCCGGATCGCCTCGGCCATCGCACCGGACGGTTCGACGGTGCGAACCCTCGCGGACGCGATCGCGTCCACTCCGCGGCGCAGCATGCCGGACATGAGGGCGGAAGCGTCCGGGGAGTCGGCGAGCGGCGCGGATTCGTCACGTTCCGGGGATCCGACGAGCCCGGAGGATTCGGCGAACTCCGGAGATTCGACACGCTCCGGGACGCGCACGCCGACGACTTCCGGCAGTTGGAACCGCACGACGCCGTCATCGGTCCACCCCATGGCGCATCGGCCGATGGCGGTATCGAATTCGGTCACCACGACCGAGGACAACTTGCCCGCAGACATACCCCACAGTGTGCACCGAGGGTCCGACATTCCCGGCTGTTGCAGTCCAGTACCACACGACTGGACTGATGCCGCTCCCGAAGGTCAGGGTGTCGCAGGCGGTCGAGTCGCCGACCGGTCCCGTGCCACACCGGTCCCGCGGCCGCGCACGACCGCGAGATCCCGGGCCCGACCGCAGCGATCCGCCTCTCCCAGCGACCAATCCGCCATCGGCGCATGCGGTCGATACCGGTCGAAGAGTGCGACGACCCGGCGGCCGGATCCGGTGGCGTAGCGATAGACGGCCACGAGAACCACCACGACGACCAGCAGGGCGGCAAGACCGGAGAACATGAGGTCCACCCTGCCCGCATCTGGACTTGAATCAAATAGCCACTACCCGGATACTGGCCTCTATGGCGATACGCGTGATCAGTGCGGCCACCCTCACCCGCGACCTGGGCCGCTGGCGGCACGACGAATCCGGCGCCGCCCGCCGGGGTGCGCGCCCGGCCTATCTGGCACTCGCGGAGAGTATTCGCCTGCTGATCCACGACGGCCGCGCCCCGCTGGGTATCGCCCTGCCGAGCGAACGCGATCTGGCGACCGCGCTGGGCGTCAGCCGCACCACCGTCACCTCCGCCTACGCGCTGCTGCGGGAGCACGGCTATCTGATCAGCCGGCAGGGCTCGCGCAGCACGGTCGCCCTGCCCTCCGACGTCGCACACGACGGCACCAAACCGGCCCGCAGCATCCTGGCGGTGATGTCACCGACGGCCCAGCCCACCATCGACCTCACCTACGCCGCGATGTCGGCGCCGCCGCAGATGAACGACGCGTATTCGGCTGCGCTGCAGGGTCTTCCGATCTATCTCGGCACCCACGGCATGGACCCGGTGGGCGTGCTGCCGCTGCGGGAGATGCTCGCGCGCCGCTACACCGAGCGCGGCCTGCCCACCGAGCCGGATCAGATTCTGGTGACTCTCGGTGCGCAGCACGGACTTCGGCTGCTCCTCAATGTGCTCACCGCACCCGCCGAGCGCGTCCTGATCGACCACCCGACCTATCCCAACGCGATCGAGGCGATCCGCGACGTCGGCGCCCGGCCGGTCCCGGTGCCGCTGCGCCCCGAACAACCGGATGCCGCCTGGGATCTCGACGGAATCCGCAGTGCCGCACGGCAAACCGCCGCCAGCACCGCCTACCTGGTGCCGGACTTCAACAATCCGACCGGTCTGCTGATGAGCGCCGATGCCCGGGCGGAACTGGCCGCGATCGCCCGCGAGACCCGCATGACGGTGATCGTCGACGAGTCCATGGTCGATCAGCAACTCGACGGCGAAACCCCTCCTCCGGCGGCGGCTTTCGCACGCGGTTCGGAGATCGTGACGATCGGGTCGGCGTCCAAGTCGTTCTGGGGCGGCCTGCGCGTGGGCTGGATTCGCGCCAACCAGTCGCTCATCGCGAAACTTCTCGGCACCCGCTCCACGGTGGACCTCGGCACGCCGGTGATGGATCAGCTGGCCACCGGCTATCTGCTCGATCATGCCTGCGTCATCCTCGAACAACGCCGCGAACAACTACGCAGCCGGCGTGCGGCCCTCTTGGACGCCCTGTCCGAGGAATTGCCCGACTGGCAGGTGAGTCCCGGTTGCGGCGGCATGTCGATCTGGGTGCAACTTCCGGCTCCCGTCTCGACCGCTCTCGCCGCCACCGCGCCGAATCACGGCGTACTGCTGGCCGCCGGACCCCGTTTCGGGGTCCAAGGTGCCTTCGAGCGGTTCCTGCGAATCCCGTTCACCCACACCGAATCCGATCTGCGGGTGGCGGTGAAGTCGATCGCGGCGACCTACGCTTCGCTGACCCCGCACGCCACCGAACCCTTGGCGCCCCTCACCTGCTACTGATGGTTCAGGACGTCGTGACGCACGATCGTCTCGTCACGGCCGGGTCCGACGCCGATGCAGGACACGCGGGCGCCGGAAAGCTCCTCCAGCCGTTCGACGTACGCGCGCGCGTTGGCCGGCAGGTCGTCGAAGCTGCGCGCTCCGGAGATGTCCTCCCACCAGCCCGGCATCTCCTCGTAGATGGGCTTGGCGTGGTGGAATTCGGTCTGGGTGGTCGGCATCTGCTCCACCCGCTCGCCGTCGATCTCGTAGGCCACGCAGATCGGCACGCGGTCCAGGCTGGACAGCACATCCAGCTTGGTGAGGAAGTAGTCGGTGATGCCGTTGACCCGGGTCGCGTAGCGGGCGATCACCGCGTCGAACCAGCCGGTGCGGCGGGCACGGCCGGTGGTCACGCCGACCTCACCGCCGGTCTTGGCGAGATACTCGCCGGACTGATCGAACAGTTCGGTCGGGAACGGGCCGGAGCCGACGCGCGTGGTGTAGGCCTTGAGGATGCCGAGCACCGTGGTGATCTTGTTGGGTCCCACGCCCGCGCCCACCGCGGCACCGCCGGAGGTCGGATTCGACGACGTCACATAGGGATAGGTGCCGTGGTCGACGTCGAGCAGGGTGCCCTGCGAACCCTCCAGCAGGACGGTCTCGCCGTTCTCCAGCGCTTGGTTGAGCAGCAGCCGGGTATCGCTGATGCGGTGCTTGAAACCTTCGGCCTGATTCAGCACCTCGTCGACCACCTGCTGCGGGTCGAGTGCGCGCCGGTTGTAGATCTTCACCAGCACCTGGTTCTTGAATTCCAGTGCGGCTTCGACCTTCTGGGTGAGGATCTTCTCGTCCAGCACATCGGCGACGCGCACGCCCACGCGGGCGACCTTGTCCTGATAGCAGGGGCCGATGCCGCGTCCGGTGGTGCCGATCTTCTTGTTGCCGAGGAAGCGTTCGGTGACCTTATCGATGGCCACGTGGTACGGCATGATCAGGTGCGCGTCCGCCGACAGCAACAGCCGGGAGGTGTCCACGGAGCGCTGTTCCAGTCCGGCGAGTTCGTCGAGCAGCACACCCGGGTCGATGACGACACCGTTGCCGATGACATTGGTGACACCCGGCGTCAGGATGCCGGACGGGATGAGGTGTAGCGCGAAGTTGTCGCCGTTCGGCAGGACCACGGTGTGACCTGCGTTGTTGCCACCCTGGTAGCGGACCACCCACTGGACGCGGCCACCGAGCAGATCGGTAGCTTTGCCCTTACCCTCGTCGCCCCACTGGGCGCCGATCAGCACGATTGCCGGCATGGGAGTCTCCTACGGTTTCGACACGCAGCATCGGCGACGCTGCAGCTACCTGCCGTTGCAGAGCCCGATGACGGCGCTCCCGAGGCCCGTCGCTCGCGCCAAGTGGCGGTGGCCGGAGGGACAGTCTAGTGGACACAATTCGTGCCGTAACCAGCCACCTCCTTCCCCGCGTGGCGCAGCGGAGAGCGCGCCGACCGCCCGAGCCGATTACAGTGGCCTGCGGAGGCGTCCCGGCAGGGGTGCGCCCGGTAGGCAGCGAGGGCGATGGCGTTGGCAGGTCCGAGGAGGGTGTTCGGCAGTTGAGTACTCATGTTCTCCGCTGCAACGGCGCTCCCGTGCCCATCGCGCTCGCGTCGCTGCCCACCACCCAGACCACGGCGATTCCCGACACCACAGAACTGGACGAACTGCTTCCGGTCCTGGCTGCCGACAACCAGCCGCGGCTCATCGTGCTCGGTGAGGATGCCGGTCTGGCCGCGGTGCTCACCCATCTGCTGCGCACCGAACGGCTGACCGTCGAAATCGGCTATGTGCCGGTGGATCGCACCTACGGTTCCCGGGCATATCAGACCGGCACGGGCTCGCACGCCGCCAAACGCGCGCTGGAGGGCCGTGCCGAGCCGACCCCTCTGATCCGCGACGAGACCGGCACCGTCCTGGTCGGCCGGGCCACGATCACCGGCCGCGACGGCGGCAAACTCGAGGGGGAGGCGTACGTCGACGAGGTCCGGTTGTTCACCGGAAAGGTTGCGGCGCTGCATGTTTCACCCACCCTCGATATGCCGGGCGTGCGCGCCACGGTGCAGCGCGGCTGGGGTAAGAAGCGCTGGGTGGCCGGGCGCGCCGTACAGCTGGGATCACCGGGGGCGGCGGTGACGCGCGACGGCATCGCCGCCGATCGCACGGTGCCGCGGTCGAGTTTCTACCGTCATCACGAGCCCTGGCTGCTGGTGCGATGACCTACTCCTTTCCGGCTCGGCGGGCGGTGCGGTACGTACGACGGCCCCGAAGGCGGCAGCGTGCGTAACCACGTAGGGGCCCGGGAGTACCGCCGGGGTATCAGCCCGAGCCCGATCTTCTTGCTGATCGTGGTGATCACCGCTCTGGGCGGGGCGCTGGCCTGGGATGCCGATCCGCTGTCCACCCGGGCCAAGGCCGGAGTGTTCGTCTTCGTGGTGGCGGGCTGGATTCTCAGCGTGTGCCTGCACGAATTCGGCCACGCCTACACGGCGTATCGGGCCGGGGATCGCGAAGTGCAGATGCGCGGGTACCTGACGCTGAATCCGGTGAAGTACAGCCATCCCCTGCTGTCGATCGCGCTGCCGATCTTCTTCATCGCGCTGGGCGGATTCGCGCTGCCCGGTGGCGCGGTCTATCTGAATACGCAGAACTTCTCCACGCGCACCCAGCGTGCGATCAGCGCGGCCGGTCCGGCGGTCAACGCGTTGTGCGCGGTGGTGCTGCTGGTGATCGTCCGATTCGCCGGCTCCACCCATGACCACGCCGCGTTCTGGTTCGGCCTCAGTTTCCTTGCGTTTCTGCAGATCACCGCGACGATTCTGAATCTGCTGCCGATTCCGGGAACCGACGGCTACGCGATCGTGGAGCCGTCGCTCAGTTATCAGACACGGCGGTCGCTGGATCAGGTGAAGCCGTTCGGGCTGCTGCTGTTGCTCGCGATTCTGTGGGTGCCGGAGCTCAATCGCGTGTTCTTCGATGCCGTCTACTGGGTGTTCGAACTGTCCGGCGTGCCGTCGGACTGGGCGGCCATCGGCAGTTATCTGACCCGCTTCTGGACCTGACACGCGTTTCGGCGGGCGCGCCCGATTCCCGTTCGATTCGCCGGCGAACAGGAACCGGGCGGCCCTCTTCGCGACGGAGCGCCCGCCCCCTACGCGGTCGGCCGCACACCAATCGGCCGCACGTCGCATCCGTCACGAAGTTTTCCGACCGCGCCACCCCTCGTCGACGCGGTCGAGACAAACGTACGATCCGCGCCGACCCGCGACACGAGTAGTCGACTACCCGATTCGGCCGCGGTGGCCGTGCGCAGCCGGACCCGGCGACCTCGCGGACCGCTCGGCGACTACTGGTACCGGAGCGCTCGCTCGGGAAACCTCCGGCCCGGCGAGGCTACCGAACACGCGCTGCCGCAAGGGTTCCCACGGGTGGCGTCACGTCCGGTCAATCCTTGGGCGCCACATAGGGGTTCTGCACGGTGGGCGGCAGCAACGCGATCGCCGACAGGCGTTTGATCCCGCAGACCTGCATCAGATCGACCACGATGGAACGCAATTGGGCGAAGACCACGTGGGACGACAGGCCGGCGCCCGCGACCAGATCCTTGGTCGCGCCCTTCGCCACCCGCCGCAGGACGCGTGTCGCCTCGGCGGCATCGGGCTGTTCACCGGGTTCGGCAACCATGTAGCGGCGCACCACTTCTACCGCCTGCCCCAGTTCTTCGACCTCGGCGATCATTCGGGGATCGAGGATTTCGTCGTCGCGCACCAGAGTCAGCGCGCGGCGCAACAGCACTCGGGTATTGCGCACGGCATTGTCGAGCGGGTCGACCGCCGCGCGAATCGCCTCCAGCCGGGGCCGGGAATTCCAGTACAGCGGCGAGATCCGGCTGACCTCGCGGCCGCCTTCGACGGCGTTGCGCAGACCGTCGATCTGCGGTTGCGTGCCGCGCACGGAATGCAATGCGGCGCGGACCTTCTCCGCGTTCTGCTCATGGAGGCCGTCGGCGCATTCGGTCAGCGCCGCACCCAGGACGGTGAGGATATCGGCGGCCTGCTGCCGGGCCCGGCGCACGGGATGCAGCGGAATCGCGGCCACCACCACGACGCCGACCAACCCGCCGACCAACGCGTCGACCATGCGATTGAAACCTCCGCCGGTATGCGGCGGCATCAGCGTGGCGACCAGCACCGCCGAACTGGCGGCCTGCATCGGGATGACCGCACCTCGATCGAGGAATACCGCGGTCGCCATCGCCACCCCGACGACGAGCGCGATCTGCCACGCGCCGGTTCCGACCTGCCCGATGAAGAAATCGCCGATCCCGATCCCGACGGCCACACCGCCGACGAGTTCCACCGATCGGCGCAGCCGCGCACCGAACGACACCCCGATCGAGATGACCGCGGCCATCGGCGCGAAGAACGGTTGGGGATGCCCCACCAACCGGTGGGCGACGAACCAGGACAGCGCCGCGCCCACCGCACACTGGAAGATCGGAAGCGCGGACCGGCGCAGACGCACCCAGCCACTGCGCATGCGCTGCTTACCGCTGTCGCGAACCGCATCGACGGTGATGGCGGTCGCGAACCGTTCCGTGCCGGCCAGTCTCAGTCCAATCCGAGTTCGGCGGCGGCGCGGGGATCGCAATCCTCGAGCAGATCCAGGCAGCGGGCGTATTCGTCGCTCTCGCCGATGGCCTGGGCGGCGCGGGCGAGGGCGCCGACCGCACGGAGGAAGCCCTGGTTGGGTTCATGGCTCCACGGCACCGGGCCGAAGCCCTTCCACCCGTTGCGGCGCAACAGGTCCAGCCCGCGGTGGTAGCCCGTGCGGGCGAAGGCGTAGGCCGCCACCACATCGAGGCTCACCTCGGCCTGGCCCTCGGGTGCGCCCACGACGCCGGCGCGGTCCAGCGCGTCCTCGGCCAGCTGCGCCCAGGCCACGGAGGCCGTCGGATGGGCGGCGGCGACCTGGACCGGGTCCTGGTTGTCCAGCAGGGCCTGTTCGGCTTCCGTGTTTTCGGGAAGCAATACCGGCTGCGGTCCGAGCAGATCACCGAAGGAGGTCATGGGCTTCATTGTGCACCGCCACCGCGGCGGCTCGCCGGGCAGCGGGTGCGCGGGTCCCGATGCCGAGTCCCCCTCCTGATGGCGAGGCCTTATATGGTTGCGCGTCTGCCGCCTCCTACGCGCCCCCACCCCATTAGGCTGGCCGTCTGAGACCGACAGTCGACGACCGACAGCTGATACTGAGCAAGGGGTAGCGCGTGTCCGACCCGAACGACGACCAGAAGCCGCACCAGGGCGCCTCCGGCGACCGCCCGCGTCAGGCTGCATCCGGTGCGGGTCCGGACGGACCGGCGAAGCCCGGCGCCAAGGGCGGGCCCACCGCCGGTCGCGAACCGGATACCGGCGCCCCGGACCGCACCCAGCGCATCTCCCGGGATCAACTTCCCGGCGCCGCCCCCACCACACCCATGCCGTCACCGTCGGCGCAAACCCAGGTCATTCGCACACCGGGGGCAAAAGGCGCTGCGGGACGGGCGAAGTCCGCCGCGGGCGACAAGTCCGGCGCGAACGCTTCCGGTGCGAAGTCCGGCGCTCCCGGCTCAGCCAAGTCGCCCGCCGCTGCGCCCGGCTCGACACCGAGCGGCGGCGGCGCGGCAGCCGGTGCCGGCAAGGCGGGCACCGCGCCGAGCGGTGGGGCGGGGGAAGCGGAGACGGTCGCCATCCCCAGGCGCGACGAATCCGGCAAGAAGCCCGAGGAAACCGGCAAGGCTCCCACCTCCGAGAACTCCGGCAAATCCGACGCCGCGACCGGCTCTGCCGGATCCGACGCCGCGAACGGCCCGGCGAAAACGAACGGCCCGGCCGCCGCACCCGACGCCGAGCGCACCGCGAAGGGCGCCGAGGGTGCGAAAACCTCGAAGGCTGCGGACGCCGGGAGTGCCGCAACCGGCCAGGGCTCCGCCGATTCCGCACGCGCCGCCGCGCCGGGCTCGAATGCGCCGAGCGTCGCCGCGAACGAGAGCGGGTCCGGCGAGAGCGACGACGAGTCGAAAACCGTTGCCTTGCCCAAGGTTTCGTCCGGCAAGGGCGTCGGGAAGACCGCGAAGTCCGGCCCGGCGCAGCAGTCCGGCGCGAACGACGGCGGAGGCACTGCGGCGCCGGACACGAAAAACAAAGCGCCACAAGACGTTCCCGCGATATCGAATCCGTCCGACGACGCCACCACGATCCTGCCGATTCAGAAACCCGATCCGGCGGCCACCGAGAAGCTTCGCGCCACGCCGCCGGGAGCCGGGCAGAGCGGCTCGAAGCGTCCTGGGGCTCAGGGCGGACCGGGCGGTGAGCAGGGTCAGGGCGCGCCCGGCGCTCCGGGATCGCGGGGCCCGGGCGGACCGGCGGCCGGAGGTCCGAAGGGCCGCGTCGGCGGAGCGGCCGCCGCGGCCGGTGCCGCGGGACTCGGCGCGGCCGCGGCCGCCGCCGGTTCCCAGCGCGGCCCCGCGGGCGGCGCACCGGGACAGGGGCGGACGAGCGGTTCCGGTGGGCCGGGGCAGCAGGGCCCGGCAGGCGGCGCACCGGGGCAGGCTCCGGCGGGCGGCCCCGGTGGACCAGGGCAGCAAGGTCCGGGTCGACCGGGACCGCAATCCGCTGCGAGCGGGCCGAACGCCCCGGGGCAGCAGGTTCCGGGCGGGCCGGGACAGGGCCCCGGAGCCGGTCCGAACGGACCTGCTCAGCAGGGCCCCGGTGGCCCCGGCGCGCAGGGTCGTGGACAAGGTCCGCAGCGTCCCGGCGGGCAGAACCCCCAGGGCCCGGGTGCGCAGGGGGCCGGGCGGCCGGGTCCGCAGGGTCCGGGTGCGCAGGGTCCTGGCCAGCAGGGTCCCGGCGCACAGGGTCCCGGCGCACAGGGTCCCGGCGCACAGGGGCCAGGTGCACAGAACCAAGGCGCGCAAGCCCCGGGAGCGCCCGGCCAGCAGCGTCCCGGTGGGCCGGGCCAGCTGGGAGCGGCGGCGGCACTCGGCGCGCAGGGCCTGAAAGGTCCTGCGGCGCAAGGTGAACAGGGCCAGCGCCCCGGCGGCGCATCGTCACCCGCCGACACCAAGATGACGGCGCCGACACTGTCCGCGCAGCCGGCCGGCCCGGGTGGACCGAACCGGCCGGGCGCACCGGGACAATCGGGCGCACCGGGACAACAAGGCGGACCGGGCCAGCCGGGTGCACCGCGCCCGGTGGCACAGCCACAGCGAGTACCGGCGCCGGAACCGGGACCGGACGCCGCGCCGGGACAGCCCGCGCGCAGTAAGCGCTGGTTGCTGCTCGCCGGCGGCGCGGTCGTGGTGGTGATCGTCGCGATCGTGGCGGTGGTCGCACTCGTCACCGGCGGATCCGACAATTCGCCGGAGGCACAGGTCAAGGGCGCGGTGAACAGCTACACCAACGCACTGGCGTCCGGAAACCTGAGTCAGCTGCAATCCGCGACGTGCGGCAAACTGCACGACTTCTATCAGAACATCGCGCCCGATCAGTACGCCGGCGTGCACAAGCTGGCGGTGGATCAGAAGAAGATCCCGAAGGTCGCGGGCGTGGACGGCGTCCAGATCACCGGGGACAAGGCCGTCGCTCAGGTCGACATCTACACCGATGCCGATCCGAGCCGCTCGACCGCCCGCACCTTCGATCTGCAGCAGACCGACGGCGGCTGGAAGGTGTGCGATCCCGCCGGTGCCGCGCAGTAGACGCGCCGGAGTCGATGACGTGCGTCACCTTGGTGTCACATCGCGCCGCTTCCCGGCGATGCACGTCACAGACACCTGGTCAGCGGTCCGGTCCGCCGATAGCATGGCTCGGATTGTCACCCGCCGACCTTCCGCCGATCTATTCCGGGGCGGTCGACCGGTGCTGTCGTTTACGCAGTAAGAATCGAGCAGGGAGCAAGGGACATGCCGGAGCTGGCACCCGACGCGCCGGCATCCACGGCACTGGCCGGTCGGCATTACCGGATTCGGGACCGCTACGAGGTGGGCAGGGAGAAGGTCCGCGAATTCGCGCGGGCCGTTCAGAACCATCACCCCGCCCATCACTTCGAGGCCGACGCCGCCAAGCTCGGCTGGGATGCCGTCGTGGCGCCGCCGACCTTCGCCTCGGTGCTCGGCATGGCGACCACCCAGGCCCTGCTCGACAGCGTGCTCAGCGAATACGACCTGTCGCAGATTCTGCAGACCGACCAGGTCTTCCACATTCACCGCCCGATCCTGGCCGGCGACGCCCTGCGCAGCGAGGCGGAGATCGAATCGATCCGCCACCTGCGCGGAAACGATTTCATCACCGTGAAGGCCACCATCCTCGATGCCGAGGACACCGTCGTCCAGGTGGGACTCACCACCATCGTGGCGCGCCTGGGCGCCGAGGTCGATGCCGATATCGTGCGGCTGGTCGAAGGTGTGGTCATGCATCGCCGGGAGGTCGGCGCGACCACCCCGGAGGTGCTGATCCCGATCGCCGCCGAGGAGGCCACCCCCGAACCCGGGCTCGCCGAATCGCGCAAGGACGTCACCGTCGAGACCCAGCCGAATTTCGACGATCTCGCGGTGGGCGACCAACTGCCCCCCGCCACGATGCGGCTCACCCGCGGCGATCTGGTCAACTACGCCGGTGTGGCGGGTGATCCCAACCCGATCCACTTCAGCGACCGCGCGGCCGAACTGGCCGGCCTGCCCACCGTGGTCGCGCACGGCATGCTCACCATGGGCCTGGGCGCGCAGTATCTGACCTCGTGGCTCGGAGATCCGGGCGCGATCGAAAGCTACAGTGTCCGCTTCTCCGGATACGTTTCGGTGGAACGCCATTCGCCGGCGCAGATCGACTTCTCCGCCAAGATCAAGTCGCTGGATCCGGAGCGTCGGGTCGCGACGATTCTGCTGAGCGCCACCTCGGCGGGGAAGAAGCTGTTCGGCCGCGCGATGGCCGAGGTCCAACTGTCCTGAGCCGCCGGCTCGAACGTCAGTCCAGCCGGGCGTGCATCAGGTAGACGTTGTAGTCGCTCCAGGTGCTGACGGTGAAGTACAGATCCGCGGACGTCGACCACGGGTGGATGAAGCCGCCGTAAAGTTCGGGATATTCGGCCGAGACGTGCACCAGCGGCGAACTCGGCGACCACAGACCCTGCGGCGTGTTCGATTCGCGCACGACGACCGCCGCCTTCGCGGTGTCGAGATAACTCATCTGCCAGACACCGCGAGCGTTGTCGTAGCGCACCGACAGTTCGCCGGCCGGTCCGTCGACGATCGGTGTGGCGGAAGCGGCTCCGCCGACCGGAGTCCAGGTGCCGTCGCGCCAGTACTGGTAGGCGGAGGTGTCGAGCACGTGCTCCGTGGGCACCCGGGCGAGGCCGACCGAGCCGAGCCGCGTATTCGGCGTGCCGAACAGGTAGACGTAGTCACCCTGCGGAACCATCGCCGACACCTGGAAATTCGCGAGGCCGAAGATGTTGTCCCAGTGCGCGTGCGGATCCTTGGTCCAGGTCTGCCCGTGGTCGTCGGAGTACGCGATACCGCCGTAGTTGGTGTAGAAGGTGCCCGGCAGGCTGTTCCAGGTCCGAATCGACATGTAGCTCATGAACTGCCGGATGCCGTCGGCCGAACCTCGATGCGGCAGCGCGAAACCGGAGGTCGGAATCGTGGTGATCTCGATATTGTCCTTCTTGCGACTGGCGAGCACCTCGGCGGCGTGACAGCGATCGTCGGTGACCATGCGGTCGATGATCATGCCCTTGCCGAGGTCGCGATTCGTGCTGAAGGCGAGCAGATTGCTGCGCCAGTCCTCGCCCATCCCGCCCGGCGGGTGGAACCCGTGCCCGACGGTGTCGCCGAAGGCCGTCGCGATCTCCCCCGGCGCGCTCTCCCACATGATGCCCAGGTCGGTCCCGTTGACCTGCCAGCGCTTGTCGGTGCGGTTCACCGAATTCGCGCCGGTCTCCTTGGCCACCTCGCGGACCTGACTCACCGTCGGCGCCGGCCGCGCGGCCACCGCCGGCCCCGGTTCGGTCGGCGGTGCGGCTCGCGGCGGCGGAGGCGGCCCGGGTTCGGGCGAGGGTCCGGGCGGCAGTGCGAAATAGAACGGCTTCGGCTTCAGCAGCACCTCCGGCACGCCGAGCCGGTTCAGCAGACCGGGCGCGGGCGGCGGACCATCGGTGAGATCCGGGCACGGGCTCACGCACGGATCGACCGGCAGCTGCACGCTCGTGCGCTTCGGTATCGCGGGTGGCGGTGGTTGATCGACGGTCACCACCGGATACGGAATCGGCACCTCGAGGGTCTTCGGCACCACCGGCTCGTGCACGGGGACGGGGTCGGTGGCACACGGCCCCGTACCGGGAACCGTTGCCGCCGAACCTGTCCCGGGTTCGGCGACGGCAGATCCGGGCAGCCCCACCAGCAGTCCGGCACTCAGCAACACCACTGCGGCCGAAGCCGGCACGCGCACACGCATCAGCAACCCCTCGGACCGATCGATTTCCCCTACCCGCGACCTCATCCCGCGGACGGCACCCGCGCCGACCCTACCCGGGAAACGCCCTGGAACGGCGGTTATCGCGCAAACGTGGGTGTGTTCGGCGCGACCTACTCGGTGTCCGCCTCGAAACTCAGTACCGTCGAACCGATCCGGATGAGTTCCCCGCCGAACAGCATGGTGCCGCTGTCGACGACCTCGTCGTCGACGTAGATGCCGTTGGCCGAGGCCAGATCCTTGATCAGCATCCCGGCCCGGCTGGGCAGGACGTGCGCGTGATAGCGGCTGACCTTCGGATCGTCGAGGATCAGATCGTTGTCGGTCATGCGGCCGATCTTCAAGCCGCCCTTGGCAATCGGTATCACCCGGCCGTCCGCCAGCCGCAGCCGTCCGGCGCGGGCGCTGCGCGGGGTTTCGGTGACGGTTTCGGTCATCGCCTTGGCCATCCGCTCGACCTGGGCGATGGCCATCGTGTTGAGCGGTTCCTGCCGCAGGACGCGCTTCTCCAGTTCGACCAGCGCCGGCCCGGGATCGATCCCGAGTTCGTCGGCGAGAACAGCCCGGACCCGGCGGCAGGCCTCCAGCGCGTCGGCCTGGCGGCCGGACAGATACAGCGCGGTGATGAGCTGCACCCACAGCGGTTCCCGCATCGGATGCTCGTTCGTCATCGCCATCAGTTCGCCGACCACAGAAGAGGCGCGGCCGCAGGCGATTTCGGCATCGATGCGGGCGGAGGCGACGAGCAGGCGTTCCTCGTCCATCGCGGTGGCGAAGGTGTCGGCGAAGCGGGTGCCGGACAGATCGTCGAGCGCTCTACCGCTCCACTGGTCCAGTGCCGCACCGTACAGCCGCGACGCGCTCTCGTGGTCGCCCGCCGCGCCGGCCTCGATCGCGGCCTTGTGGGTGGCCTCGAAGCGGCCCAGATCGCATTCGTCGTCGGTGATGTCGAGCCGGTAGCCGGAGGATTCGGTGCGCAGCACCGTTGCCGGGTCGACTCCCGAATTACGCAGCGCCTTACGAATATTGGAGACGAATACCTGCAGACTCGCTTGATAGGAATCCGGCGGCTCCTCGTTCCAGACGATATCGGCCAGCGCCTGTGACGAGACGGCACGCCGCCGGTTGACCGCCAGCGCGGCCAGCAGCGCTCGCGGCTTGGGTCCGCCCACGGGTACGGCCGTGCCGCCGACCGAGAGTTGTACGGGCCCGAGCACGCGGACGTCGAGCCCGGTGGGCGGAATGGATTGGGGGCCGGTCGGATTGCTCACCGGTCCAGCGCCTCGTGTCGTCCGGATTCTCGGCACAGTGTCCATCTGCTCACGGAGAAGATCATCTCGTGCCCTTCCGGCTGGGACAACCCGCCGTCACGGTGGCGGCCGCGTACGCCGAGGGTGCGCCGCCCATCGGACGACGCACCCTCGATCCGTTCCGCTGCGGGAACTACTACTTCGCGCTGACCGACTTGCCGGCCGACCGCAGGTCGTTGCAGGCCTCGATGACCCGCTCGGCCATCGAGGTCTCGGCCTTCTTGAGGTAGCTGCGCGGGTCGTAGGTCTTCTTGTTGCCGACCTCGCCGTCGATCTTCAGCACACCGTCGTAGTTGGTGAACATGTGCGCCGCGATCGGACGGGTGAACGCGTACTGGGTGTCGGTGTCGACGTTCATCTTCACCACGCCGTACTTCAGCGAGTCGTCGATCTCCGACTTCAGCGAGCCCGAGCCGCCGTGGAAGACGAAGTCGAACGGCTTCGCGCCGTCGCCCAGGCCGAGCTTGGCCGCGGCCACGCGCTGGCCCTCGGCCAGCACCTCGGGCTTGAGCACCACGTTGCCCGGCTTGTAGACGCCGTGCACGTTGCCGAAGGTGGCGGCGAGCAGATACTTGCCGTTCTCACCGGCGCCCAGGGCGTCGATGGTCTTGGCGAAGTCCTCGGACGAGGTGTAGAGCTTCTCGTTGATCTCGGCCTCGACACCGTCCTCTTCACCGCCGACGACACCGATCTCGACCTCGAGAATGATGTTCGCCGCGGCGGCCTGCTTCAGCAGTTCCTTGGCGATCTCGAGGTTCTCGTCGATCGGGATGGCGGAGCCGTCCCACATGTGGGACTGGAACAGCGGGTTCTGCCCGGCCTTGACCCGCTCCTGCGAGATGGCCAGCAGCGGACGGACGAAGCCGTCCAGCTTGTCCTTGGGGCAGTGGTCGGTGTGCAGCGCGATCGTCACGTCGTACTTGGCTGCCACCACATGAGCGAACTCCGCCAGCGCGACCGCACCGGTGACCATGTCCTTCACACCCTGGCCGGAACCGAATTCGGCGCCGCCGGTGGAGAACTGGATGATGCCGTCACTGCCGGCCTCGGCGAACCCGCGGATGGCCGCGTTGATGGTCTCCGAGGAGGTGCAGTTGATCGCGGGGAAGGCGAAGGAGTTCTCTTTGGCCCGACCGAGCATCTCGGCGTAGACCTCCGGAGTCGCGATGGGCACTGAGTGACCTCCGTATGTGTGCTGCGAACAACAATTCTGTCAGCCCATACCCTAAGTTCATGGCCCGTTGTCGCGAAAGGCGGCCCGGGATCGGGAGTGCTTGCGGCGGACTTGCCGGGCCGGGCACGCACCCGCGTCGACCGCCGGGAGCGGTCCGAAACTCGGTTGACCGAAATTCGCCAACGCCTGAGAGGTTCCCGTGAGGTTCGGTGAGATCGCACGGTGACCGGTACTGTGGGGCCCGTGACCACGCTGGCCATCACGAACACTCTCGCCGACGGATTCTCCGTCCACAAGCTGCTCGACCCCATGTATCTGCTGACGGATACCTGGATGTCGAATGCGGTGCTGCCGGCCATCCTGGTCATCGTCTTCATCGAGACAGGGCTGCTGTTCCCGATCCTGCCGGGCGATTCGCTGCTGTTCACCGGCGGCCTGCTCGCGGCGCTCGAACATCCGCCGGTGTCGATCTGGGTGCTCGTTCCGGCGGTGGCGGTGACCGCGATCGCGGGCGATCAATGCGCCTACTGGATCGGCCGGGCCATCGGGCCGGCGCTGTTCCACAAGGAGGATGGGCGCTTCTTCAAACAGCGCTACATCACCGAGACGCACGCCTTCTTCGAGAAGTACGGTCCGAAGACGATCATCCTGGCGCGCTTCGTGCCGATCGTGCGGACCTTCATGCCGGTGCTCGCGGGCGTGTCGAAAATGGATTACCGCAAATTCCTCACGTTCGACATCATCGGTGGCATTCTGTGGGCCGGCGGCATCACGGTCCTCGGGTACTTCCTGGGGAACGTCGGGTTCATTCGCGATCACGTCGAGGCCATCTTCCTGCTGATCGTGTTCGTCTCGATCCTGCCCGCCATCATCTCCGTGGCGAAGAAGCTGCGTAACCACGAGCCGGTGCTCGAGATCGAGGAGCCCACGATGTCCGTACCGACGAACGAACCCACGCACTGACACCATTGCCTGCTACGCTGTTACCCCTTGCACTGGGCGGATTCGATCCGCTGCAGTCCGCCGGGCCGGCACTCGTCTGGACCGTCGTCCTGGTCTTCGTCTTCCTCGAGTGCGCGGTGATCATCGGCCTGTTCCTGCCCGGCGATTCGATGCTGCTGACCGCCGGCATCATCTTCGCCTCACACGAGACCGGGCATACGCAGGTGTGGGCGCTGGTGGTGGCGACCATGCTCGCCGCCATCGCAGGTAACCAGGTGGGGTACGTGATCGGCACGCGCACCGGCCATCGCCTGATCGCCCGTAAGAACGGCAAATACGTCAACGCCGAGAATCTGGCCCGGGTATCGGATCTGCTGCACCGGCACGGGTTCGTGGCGGTGCTGATCGCCCGCTGGATTCCGTGGGTGCGCACGCTGTGCCCGCTGGTCGCCGGGGCAGCCGGAATGGACCACCGCCGCTACACCGTGGCCAGTTCGATCGGCGCGGTGATCTGGGCGCCGATTCTGCTGCTGCTCGGCTACTACACCGGCGGCTATCTGAACAAGGTGTCCTGGCTGATGCCGACCGTGAGCGGCTCGCTGGTCGTGGTGCTGATCATCGGCACGATCATCGGCCTGCGGCAGTACCGCGCGGAGATGTCGCGTCCGGCCGAGGACTTCGATGTCGAACTCGAATCCGACGGCCAGACCTTCGACGCCCAGGGCTTCGACCGGGCGGCTTTCGATTCGGACGCCCTCGACACGCTGCCTCTCGAGATCCGGACCGCCGACTATCCGGACACCGTGCCGCTGCGCACCGTGCGCCCCGAGCGCGCGGCCACCGCGGCGCCCGCGCGCATCGTGTGGACCGATCCCCGGCACTGATCTGCCCTGGGGCCGCCGGCTCCCGCTAGAGTCCGGCGGCCGTCACCACGTGCGCGGCCTCCATCAACATCCAGCCCGACAGCTGCACCGACAGATCTCGTTCCGGTGTCCGCGACGAGGTGACCGAACCACCCGGGGTAGACCGGGCCGCCCCGGCGGTGCCGCCCGGCAGCCGTGCCGGTTCGTTCCAGTCGTGGCCGAACAGCGGATCGCCCTCGACCTCGAGCCGATGGTCCCAGGCTGCGCGGGCCGAGGCCTTTACGATTGCGGCGGCCGAGCGCCGGGCCGAGCGGTGCGCAACCTCGTCTCCGGGCAGCATGATCGCCACCAGCGCGAGATAGCGGGCCAGGATCCCGTTGAACAGACCACCGTCCCCGCCGCCCCCGCCGGTGACGACATTCCGTTCCGTCATCCGGTCCTCGACCGCGCGGAGCAATCGCTGCACGCGCTCGAGGTGACGAACATCTCCGGTCCGGACCGCCAGTTCGGTTTCCAGCCCGAGGACCACGCCCTGGCAGTAGCTGAACGTCGGCCGTTCGATCCGGCCCGAGGGCAGGTGGATGCCGTCGAGGATCAGTCCCGTTTCCGGATCGCGCAGGGTGGCATCGATCCAGTCGGCGATCTGCGCGGCGCGCTCGTGATGCCCCAAGCGTGCGAGTGCGATGGCGACCGGGCCGTTGGCGGGAGCGTTGAAGTAGTCGGAGCCCTTGCGCCACGGCACCGCGCCGATCTCCGGCTGCCATCCCGCCATGAGTTGCTGCTCGAGCGCGATCAGCCCGCCGCGCACCTCGGTGATGCCCCGGGTGCGTTCGGCCCGCTCCAAAGCGAGTGCGAGCCAAGCCATATCGTCGTAGTAGTTGTTGGTCCAGCCGGTGATGTTGCGCAGCCGGTGGGCATGCGCGATGGCGGCGATACGTCCGGTGCGGGCCGGGGTGGCCTCCCGGTCGGCGGCATCGATCGCGCAGTCGACGAGATGAGCCTGCCACCAGTAGTTCCAGCTGAAGAACAATCGTTCCGCGGTGGTCGCGGGCCAGCCCACCACACCCAGCTCGGTCCCCGGCAGCAGCCACAGCCGCCGCAGATGCCGGGACACGATGGCCGATTCGGCCGCATCGGCTCGCTGTGCCCAGATATCGGCGCCCGGCTCGGCAGCGGAATCGACTCGTGCGCGCCCCCGCCGCAGATGCGGACGCGGTTGCACGTCGTCGCTCCGCGAGTTCATGGGTACATCGTGCCAGTCCGAGCCCCGATTTCGCGCCCGATTTGTTACGCGATCGACTCGTGTCCGCGACGTGCCGAGTCGGCCCGGTACGCGCGGCGTGTCAGCCAGGTTCCACGACGGCGGACGCGCGTTCCACACGTGCTGCGAGAGCGCGACAGCGGTCGCGGAACGCGGGCGGCTCCTCGATCACGAAATCGGCGTCGAGGAAGGCGAGATTGAGCACCAGCCATTCGAACGAATCCACCCATGTGGTGACCCGGCAGCGCTGCGGTCCGCGCGACTCGATATCGCAGTCCTGGAATTTCAGGATGTCGGCGACCGCCGTGACCGCAGCCTCCACGGTGACGACCGCGCGATGCCGCCCGGCGGTGAGTTCGCGCCGGAGGTAGCCCGCGGCCGTCTCGGCCGGTAGCGGGCGCGGTTCGAAAAAGGTTCCGGTAGCGGCGATATCGGCGATCCGATCCAGGCGGAAGGTGCGCCAATCCCCACGATCGCGGTCCCAGGCGAGCAGATACCAACGCAGATGCTGATACACCTGCCGATACGGTTCGACCCGGCGCCGGGCGAGCACGCCGGTGCGGGTGCGGTAGTCGAAGACGAGGTGTTCGTGTTCGGCCGCGGCCCTGGCCACGAGCGCCAGCACCGCCGCGTCGACCGCGGGCGCCGCCACCGCCGCCGTCTCCACCGTCGCCCGCACCGCGTTCGCCCGGCCCCGCAACCGCTTCGGCAGCAACTGGTCGATCTTGCCGAAGGCGCGCAGGGCGGCGGCGCCGATATCCGACGAGCCCTGGCGCTCCCCCTGGCTGTGCGGTTCCGACGTCGCCGCGAGCATGCCGAGGGCGACGACGGTGGCGATGGCCTCGTCGTCGTCGAAGACCAGCGGCGGGAGGATGCGGCCGGCGGTGAGTTGGTAGAAGCCGCCCGGGCCGGGCTGGGTGGCAACCGGATAGCCGTATTCGCGCAGCCGCTCGACATCGCGGCGCACGGTGCGCGGGCTGGTCTCCAGGCGGGCGGCCAGTTCGGCGCCGGTGTAGCGGCGGCCGGTCTGCAAGTAAGCGAGCAGATCGAGCAGGCGGCGAGTGGCGCTCATGACTCCATCCTCCGGCAATTGCGGTCAAAAGCCGGCCACATCTGTCCCTAGCGTCGAGATATGACTTCGATCCGCATTCGCGCAGCGCGTACCAACAACCTGAAAAGTGTGGATATCGATGTGCCGCGGGGCCGGCTGGTGGTGTTCGCCGGGGTGTCCGGTTCAGGCAAATCGTCGCTGGTTTTCGACACCATCGCGGCCGAGGCGGGATATCAGGTCAACGAGACCTATCCGCCGTTCGTGCGCAATCGGCTGCCGCGGTGGACGCGTCCGGAGGTGGACCTGATCGACGGCCTCTCGCCGGTGGTGGTGATCGATCAGAAGCGGCTCGGCGGCAACGCCCGTTCGA
The DNA here is from genome assembly GCF_000720265.1 of Nocardia sp. NRRL WC-3656. Lineage (NCBI taxonomy): Bacteria > Bacillati > Actinomycetota > Actinomycetes > Mycobacteriales > Nocardiaceae > Nocardia > Nocardia sp. NRRL WC-3656. The sequence goes on from NZ_JOJF01000016.1 coordinate 116,198, forward strand.
CGGTCGGTACCATCACCGATGCGTACACCTATCTGCGGCTGTTGTTCTCGCGTATCGGGCAGCCGTACGTCGGGGAATCCAATCATTTCTCGTTCAACGATCCGGCCGGAATGTGCCCTGCCTGTTCCGGTCTCGGCGAAACGCTGGTTCCCGATCTCGAGCAGGTGCTCGACCCGGATCTCTCGCTGGAGCAGGGCGCGATCCGATTGCCCGGCTTCGCCGCCGGTCAGTACTGGTACCGCCGCTACGCCGAACTCGGAGCCTTCGATGCGACCGTGCCGCTGCGGGAATGGTCGCCCGCCGAACGCGACGCATTGCTGCACGGCGGGCCCGCGGCCGCGGCCCTGCGGCCGAGTCCGCCGAAGGATTACGAAGGCGTGATCGAGCTGTTCGAGCGGGTGTATCTGCACACCTCCGACAACCTGTCCGAACGCAAACAGGCTGTGCTGCAGCGGTTCACGCGCTCGGGACCGTGTCCGGAATGCGACGGGCAACGGTTGAATCCGGCGGCCCGCTCGGCGCGGGTACTCGACCACACCATCGTCGAGATGAGCCGGATGGAGATCGGCGAACTCGCCGAGCTGATCACCGAGGTGCGCGCCCCCGAAATGGTTTCGGTGGTGTCCGCGCTGCACGAGCGGCTCCGCGCCCTCGCGCACATCGGCCTCGGTTACCTGTCGCTGTCACGTCCGACGACGACGCTGTCCGGCGGAGAATCGCAGCGCATCAAGACCGTTCGCCATCTCGGCAGCAGTCTCACCGAAATGCTGTACGTCTTCGACGAACCCACCGTCGGATTGCATCCGCACGATGTGCGGCCGATGACCGAACTGCTGAAATCGTTGCGGGACAAGGGCAACAGCGTTCTGGTGGTCGAACACGATCCGGATGTGATGCGGGTGGCCGACCATATCGTCGAGGTCGGTCCGGGGGCCGGGGCCGAGGGCGGGCGGATCGTGTTCACCGGCGACTTCGAGCGGTTGGCGACCGTGGACACACCTACCGGGCAGGCGTTGCGGATCCGGCGGACCGGCCGCCCACCGCGGGTGCCGACCGGAAAACTGCGGATCGACAACGCGACTCGCAACAATCTGCGCGACATCTCGGTCGACATCGCGACCGGTGTGCTGACCGTGCTCACCGGCGTCGCGGGTTCGGGTAAATCCAGTCTGGCCGCGGAACTGGTGCAGCGGCATCCGGCCACCGTGGTCGATCAGCGTCCGGTCGGCACCAACCGGCGGTCGACGCCGCTCACCTACGCCGGGATCGCCGGCGCGGTGCGCACCATGTTCGCGAAGCGCAACGGGGTGAGTGCCGCCCTGTTCAGCGCGAATTCCGAGGGAGCCTGCCCGGTGTGCGAGGGCGCCGGCGTGATCTACACCGACCTGGCGTTCATGGACGGTCAGGAAACGGTGTGCTCGGCGTGCGGCGGACGCCGGTTCACCGATCGGGTGCTCGGTTACACCGTCGACGGCCTGACCATCGCCGATATCGACGATCTGACCATCGCCGAGGCGATGCGGCGACTGCCCGCGGTCGCGCGGGGTCTGCGGCATCTCGACGAGGTCGGACTCGGATATCTGCGGCTCGGGCAGTCGCTGACCACGCTGTCCGGCGGGGAATGTCAGCGGCTGAAGATCGCCAGGGAACTCGCGCGCGGCGACCGGCACACCCTCTATGTCCTCGACGAGCCGACGACGGGGCTGCATCTGCGCGATATCGATACGCTGATCCAGCTGTTCGACCATCTGATCGACCGGGGCAATACCGTGGTCGTCATCGAACACAATCTCGACGTCGTCCGCGCGGCCGACCGGGTGATCGACCTCGGGCCGGGCCCCGGCCGGCACGGCGGCCGGATCGTCTTCCAGGGCAGTCCGGGGGAACTGCTGCGCTGCCGCGAATCCGCGACGGCCGCGGCACTGCGTGATTCCCGATGATCACCAGGAACGTTCGAGGTCCGCGTGCTGAGTTATCCACGCGTGCATGGCGATTCCGGCGGCGACACCCGCGTTGATACTGCGGGTCGAGCCGAACTGCGCGATCGATACCGTCATGACCGCGGCCCGTTTGGCGGCCTCGGTGACGCCCGGACCCTCCTGGCCGAACAGAAGCAGGCAATCACGCGGCAGCGCAACGGTTTCCAGCGGTACCGAACCCGGCACGTTGTCGACGGCCACCACGGTGAGATTCTCGCGCTCGGCGAACTCCAGCAGTTCGGCGATATCGCTGTGGTGCACGATGTGCTGATACCGGTCGGTCACCATGGCGCCGCGCCGATTCCAGCGCCGGCGTCCGACGATATGGACCGCCGCCGCGGCGAAGGCATTCGCGGTGCGAACCACCGTGCCGATATTGGCGTCGTGCCCGAAATTCTCGATCGCGATGTGGAACGGATGGCGACGGCTATCGATATCGGCGACGATCGCCGCGCGCGACCAGTACCGGTAGGCGTCGACCACGTTGCGCCGGTCGCCGTGCGCCAGCAGTTCCGGGTCCAGACGCGGATCGTCCGGCGGTTCGGTGCCGAATTCGTCGCGCCACGGGCCCACGCCGTGCGGATGCTCACCCCATTCGGTCGGGCCCGGCACATCGCCGTCCGATGGGCCGGGCAGCGGCTGGAGCGGGTGATTCACGCCGGTCATCGTAACCGCGCCCGGTACCGTCGGATCCGATGGTGGTGCTGTCCACACCGTCGATTCGCCGGTCTGCTCCCTCGCTGCGCGGATCGGCTCCGACCAGCATGGAAGCTATGACCGAAACACTCGCCGAACCGACGCTCGTACTCGACCGTCCGGACTCGCGCCCGACCGCCGGGTCGGTGCTGCGGGCGATCCTGCGCGCCCCGTTCCAGGCACGCACCTGGAAAGAGCTGGCCTACCTGGTCGTCGCCGCGATTCTGGGCTGTCTGGTGCTGGCCTATCTGTTCGTCGGCTACGGCGTCGGGCTCTACAGTTCGATCCTGATCATCGGCGCTCCGCTGCTGGCCGGGGTGCTGCTGGGCGGCCGGATCTGGGGACGGCTCTACCGGGCCGTGGGTGCCGCGTTACTGTCCGCCGATCTGCCGGCGCCGCCGAATTTCGCCGCCCGGCCGGGACTGGTGGGCTGGTTCCGCAGCGTCTTCACCGATCGCACCGCATGGCGGGCACTGGCCTTCCTGGTCGCCGAGGCGGTCCTCGGGGTGTTCGTCGGATACGTGGTGCTGACCGTGATCGCGGTGACCGTCTTCACCGCGATCTCCCCCGTCCCGTGGGCGGTTTTCCACCCCGTCAATGTGGATCCGCAAGGGCGCGAACATCATTCGCTGGCGCAATTCGGCGACTACTACATCGACACCTGGCCGCGCGTACTCGGTCTGGCGGCACTGGGCGTCATCGGCTGCTTCCTGCTGCCGTGGCTCGTGCGCGCGGTGTGCTGGGCGCATCGCGGACTGATGCTGGTGCTGCTGACACCGACGGCGGGCGATCGGCGGATGGTCGAACTGCAGGAGAGCCGGCGCGTCGCGGTCGAGGATTCCGCGGCGACGCTGCGGCGGCTGGAACGCGATCTGCACGACGGCACCCAGGCACGGCTGGTGAGTATCGCGATGACGCTGGGGCGTGCCGAGGAACGACTCGCCGCGGGCGCCGACCCGGCCGCGCTCATCGCCGATGCCCGGGCGAGCTCGAAGGATGCCATCGCCGAGCTGCGGGAACTGGTGCGCGGCATCCATCCCCCCGCACTCGAACTGGGACTGGAACCGGCGCTGGAGACGCTGACCGCACGCTGTGCGATACCGGTCGAACTGCGCGTCCACCTGCCGCAGCGGCCCAGTCCGGCGATCGAGGCGATCGCGTATTTCTCGGTCGCGGAACTGCTCACCAACGTGGTGAAGCATTCGGGGGCGACCGCGGCGTGGGTGTCCGTCGCGCCGGCGGGCGCCGCGACGATGATGGTGAGCGTGCGCGACAACGGTCACGGTGGGGTGCGACAGCCTGGTCCGATGGGTGGCGAATCCGAGGCCGGGGCCGATGCGCCGACCGGGCGGCTGGTCGGCGGTGGTCTGGCCGGTCTCGCCGCACGGGCGCGCTCCGTCGACGGCAGCCTGACCGTCGACAGCCCGGTCGGAGGGCCCACCAACATCATCGTCACCCTGCCGATCGCGGGCCCGCGATGAGTACGGCCGAGGCCGGCCGCACCGCCGACGCCCTGCGGATCGTGATCGCCGAGGACAGCGCGATCCTGCGGGACGGTCTGGCCGGACTGCTCACCGATCGCGGTCACGAGATCGTGGCCATGGTCGGCGACGGGATCCGGCTGAGCGAGATCGTGGCCGAAACCCGTCCCGACGTCGCCGTGGTCGACGTGCGGATGCCGCCCTCGTTCACCGACGAAGGTCTGCTCGCCGCCATCGAACTGCGCCGGAAATTTCCCGCCACCGGAGTGCTCGTATTCTCCCAATGGGTCGAAACCCGTTATGCCACCGAACTTCTCGCCGGCGGTGCGGGCGGTGTCGGCTACCTCCTCAAGGACCGGGTAGCCGACGTCCGCGAATTCGTCGACGCCCTGCAGCGCGTCGCCACCGGCGGTACGGCCCTCGACCCCGAGGTGGTGAGCCAGCTGTTCGGCGCTGCCCGGCAACAGGATTCGCTCGCCCGCCTCACCCCGCGCGAACGCGAAGTCCTGGAACTGATGGCCCAGGGCCTCACCAACGCCTCCATCGCCACCACCCTCACCGTGACCGAACGCGCGGTGGAAAAACACATCGGCAACATCTTCCTGAAGCTGGACCTCCCCCCGTCCGACACCCACCACCGCCGGGTCATGGCGGTGCTGCGCCTACGGGGATAGGCGTTGCGGCAGCGGCTCGCCGCTGGACTGCCCGGAGCTGTCGGTCACCTGTGGAACACTGAGAGGACCAGGGCAAACGAGAGGAGGGGAGCACGTGGTTATGCATTGGCCCGATCGTCTACTGACGATGGCGGACTGGGAGGCGCTGCCGGAGGACAACAGCCGTAGCTACGAGCTCGTGGAGGGGGTGCTCGTCGTGTCACCGAGGCCGGTGTCGAAACATCAACGAGCGATGTGGCGCCTTGCCGCACAGCTGGAGCCACAACTGCCCCCGGCGTTCGGCGTCCTGACCGAGACCGAGGTTGTCATCGACCCGGTCGCTCCCCCGACTATCCGAGTCCCGGATCTCATCGTCGTCCCCGAGGCCGGAATCGAGACCAACCCGCGCTGGAATGCCGACGAGGTCTTGCTGGCGGTGGAGATTCTCTCCCCTGGCTCACGGCGCACCGACCGTGTCACCAAGTTCGCCGAATACGCCGAGGCCGGGATCGAGCACTATTGGCTCGTCGACCTCGACGCTCCGACAACACTCACCGGCTATCGATTGGTCGACGACTACTACGAGCTGGTCGCAGACACGCGATCGACGGTTCGAATCGACGTGACCGGCACGCCCGTCACCCTCGATCTGTCCGCGCTGACCGAATCCCGATCCGAATAGCCGCGGCCTGCGGTAACGGGCCGATATGCGGCGGTGACGCGGGTGGCGGACTCGCGCGGTGAGCTGGAGACCACCGGTCTCGGTGGGGTGGCCGAAACGTGTCTGTCCGTTATGCGCTATACGGGCGGGGTGGGAGTGGTGGGGCTTATTCTTGAGGTATCCGCGGGGTGGTGGAGGCGGTTATGGACCACGTACGCATTCTTCGGGCCGTGCTCGGGGTGACGGTCGGGTATGTGATCGTGCTCGGGGTCTGGCTGGGGTGGGTGCATCAGCACACGCCGCCGGGGACCGAGCCGTATCAGATCATGGCGATGGTGGGTGCGTTCGGGTCGTGTGTGGGGATCGGGATGTTGCTGGCGCAGCGGCCGTCGCGGTCGGATCGGCGGTTGTTGCGGCACGGGCTGGAGGGGTGGGCGACCATCGAGCGGGTGCACCCGCTGCAGTACACGGATCACCACACGGAACTGACCGAACTCGATCTGGAGCTGACCGTTCCCGGTTCGGAAACCTATCGGGGCACGGTCGTTTTCGACGTCGCACCGATCGACCGGCCGAGAATGCATGTGGGCGAGACGATTTCGATCCGGGTGGATCCGGCCGACCGCGATCGGATCATGCTCTGCCTGTGAGCATCCGCCCGCGCGGTCGCGCGATGGCGGTGGGGTTCAGTCGAAGTGGGTCGGCGCGGTCAGCAGGTACTGCGCACCGGCATAGGTCGCGAGGATGACGGCCTCGCTCGCACGGCGCGACCGTGTCGTCCGTGCGAACAGGCGACGCAGCACGATCAGGCCGTCGGAGAGAGTGAACAACAGCGCGCCCAGAGCCAGGCGGCTGCGCGGGTCGCTTCCCGGAACCACGGTTCCCGCAACGACTTTCGCGCCGGGAGCCAGGGCCGGATCGGAGGCGAGAGTCGCCGCCGTGCCCAGCGTCGCACCGTAGGCGGTCAGCGACGCGGCGATGCGGGGCGCGCGCGCCCGCAACAGCATGGCGGCGCCCAGCCACGCGAAGAGCCGGGGCGCCGCGACCATCGGCTGCGGCCGCGCACCGCGCCGCCACCACAGCGCCGAGTATCCGCACTGCATGACCGCGAAGGCCGAAGCGCCCGCGACCAGACGGCGGTCGTCGTCGGGATCTATCAGGAGTACGTCGCCGACGGTGGCCGCCGCCAGCGACCCGAGCAGAAGAGCCCGATCGGACTGCGACGATCTCGACGCGCGCCCGGCCTGGATCGCATCGGCCGCCAGCAGGGGCATGAGCAGCGGCTTCGTCGCCCACTGCCACTGGTCCCGCCCGGTGGCCGCGCCGAGGATGGTGATCACCGCGGCACCCACGTACGCAGCACGGAACGGTCGCGCCATTCGGAATCTCCTCATCAATCCACGACGACGGTCGACCGGTGCGACGGTCGCGGCCGGTCAGAAACTGGGTTCGATCGGCTTGGGCGGGAGGGTGACCACCTGCCCGGCGTAGCTCAGCCCGGCGCCGAAGCCGAGCAGCAGGGCCAGCTGTCCGCCCTTGGCCTTACCGGTCACCAGCATCTCCTCCATGGCCAGCGGGATGGACGCGGCGGAGGTGTTGCCGGTGTTCTCGATGTCGTTGGCCATCGGGATGTCGTCGGCGAGGCCGAGGTTCTTCTTCATCAGCTCGTTGATGCGCGCGTTGGCCTGATGCGGCACGAAGACCTCGATATCCTCCTTGGCCACGCCCGACATCTCCAGTGCGGTCGACAGGGCGCGCGGCAGAGTGACTGCGGCCCAACGGAATACGCGCGGCCCCTCCATCCGCAGCGCCATCCGGCCCACCGGCTCCACCTCGGGATCGGTGCCCTGCAGTCGCTCCGCCCGGTCCATGTAGTCGAAGAAGTTGACGTCCTGGGAGATCGCCTCGGCGCTCTCCCCGTCGCTGCCCCACACCGTCGGGGAGATGCCGTTGACGTCGCTGGGGCCGACCACGACCGCACCGGCGCCGTCGCCGAAGATCATGGCGGTGCCGCGGTCGGTCGGGTCGAGGCCGACCGTCATGGTTTCCGCGCCGATCACCAGCACGTATTCGGCGGAACCGGCCCGGATCAGATCGGCCGCCACGCCGAGGGCGTAGCCGAATCCGCCGCAACCGGAAGTGAGGTCGAAGGCCGGGATGCCGTTCATCCCGAGATCGAAGGCCACCGAGGGCGCGCCGTGCGGGGTGAGCTTGAGCCAGCTGGAGGTAGCCAGAATCAGCGCGCTGATCTTGCTGCGATCGATACCGCTGTTGATGACGGCCCGCTCCCCCGCGGCCGCCGACATGGAGCGCAGGGTCTCTTCACCGCTGATCCAGCGACGATTGCGGATGCCGGTGCGCTCGAAGATCCACTCCGGGGTGGAATCGAGAACCTCGCAGACGTCGGCGTTGCTGACGACACGCTTCGGCCGGTATGCCCCGATGCCGAGCATCGCAACATTCTTGCGACCCTCGTTGATTGCAATGCTCACCACAGGAGACTCACTCGACCCTTCACGCTGTCGTACATAAGACCAGCGTCCAGGCTAACCCAGGCCCAAATATCACCCCAGAGCCAGATCCTTCAGGCCCAGAATGGAGCGGTACTCCAGTCCCTCCTCGGCAATCACCTGGTCGGCGCCGGTCTCGCGATCGACCACGGTGGCGACGCCGACCACGGTCGCACCGGCCTCGCGCAGTGCCCGGACGGCGGTCAGCGGCGAATTGCCGGTGGTCGTGGTGTCCTCGACGACCAGCACACGCTTACCGGAGATTTCCGGCCCCTCGATCTGGCGCTGCATGCCGTGCGTCTTGGCGGCCTTGCGCACCACGAACGCGTTCAGCGGGCGGCCGGGGGCGTGCAGCATCGCCAGCGCCACCGGATCCGCGCCCATGGTGAGCCCGCCGACGGCGTCGAATTCCCAGTCCGACACCAGCTCTCGCAGCAGGGTGCCGATCAGCGGCGCCGCCTGATGATGCAGGGTCGCCCGGCGCAGATCGACGTAGTAGTCGGCCTCCTTACCGGAGGACAGGGTCACCCGGCCGTGCACGACAGCGAGCTCCCGGACCAGCTCGGCCAATCTGTCGCGGTCGGTGGTGGATTCGATCATGTGGGTTTATGTCCTTCCCCGTGCGTTGAACATGCCTCGGTTGAGCCGGGTCACCAGATTCCGCGGGATCAGCCCGGCGACGGTGGTGAGCACCTTGTACTGCACCCCGGGCACACTGATCACCCGGTCCTTCTCCAAATCCTGCAGCGAACCGGACACCACCTGATCGACGTCGAGCCACATCGGCTTCGGTAGCGACGACATCTCGATTCCGGCACGCTCGTGAAATTCCGTGTGCACGAATCCCGGGCACAGCGCCTGCACCCGGACCCCGGTCCCGGCCAGTCCGCCGGCCAGGCCCTCGGTCAAGGATATGACGTAGGCCTTGGAGGCCGAATAGGTCGAGCCGCGGCCCGGTACCAGTCCGGCCACACTGGCGACATTGACCACCGAACCCTTGGCGGCGGCGATCATCGGCGGCAGTGCGGCACGCGTCAATTGCAGCACCGCGGTGACATTGACATCCAGTTGGGCCTGCAATTCCCGCGGATCCACGGTCCAGAACTCACCCGAGATACCGAATCCGGCATTGTTGACCAGGAAGTCCACGCCCTCGCCGAGCCGCTCGGCGACGGTGTCGCGGTCCTGCTCGCGCGCCAGATCCGCGGCCAGGATCTCGCTGCGGGTATCGAAGCGGTGCTGCAATTCCGCGGCGAGGGCGGTCAGGCGTTGCTCGTCGCGCGCCACCAGCACCAGGTCGTAGCCGAGGGAAGCCAGGCGGGTGGCGTAGCCCTGGCCGATACCGGAGGTCGGTCCGGTCACCAGGGCGACCGGACGGGTGGCACCGGGGAGGCGTGCGGCCCCCGGATCTGCGGGGCTATCGGTCATGGGTCGTCAACCACCTAGTGTCGGGCGGATAATCCCGGTGCCCGGACACCGGTTCGCGAACCGGACCGGTCACCGCGGTGCGGGGCCCTGATAGGGACGGAACCCCGGATGGAACGGACCGCCCGGCCGCTGCGGCAGCTCGTCCTCGGCCTGCGGTTCATCGGAATCCGCTGCGGCCGAATCGTTTTCCTCGTCCTCGAGGAATTCCTCGGCGGGCGGCCAGTTACGGCGGACCCGGTTGCGGGGATCCGGCACCACCGCGAGCGCCGGGCGGCGCGGCGGCTGCTGCTCGGCCTCGCCCGCGAGATCGCCGACCGGCGCGGCGATCACACCGGACTCGCGGTCCGCCGAATCGGATGCCGGGCGCTCACCGGAGTTACGAGTGTCGCCGGGGCGAGTGTCGCCGGGGCGGGGGCCGGCCGGTGCGTCGGTGCCGCCACGAGCGATGTTCCCGCGGTCGATGCCGTCCACGTTCTCGTGCGCGAACCCGCTCCGGCCGCCGTGTGCGTCGCCGTCCCGGGGCCCGGATGCGCGCTCGTCACGGAAATCGCGGTCGTCGTCGAACCGGTCGCCTGGACCTTGCTCGTCGTCGAATCCGTCGTCGAACTCGTCGTCTTCGAAGCGCTCGAACCGGTCGCCGTAATCCTGATCGCGGTAGTCGCGGTCGGCCCGGTCGTCGTAGCTCTGGTCCCGGTAGCTCTGGTCGGCGTAGCCCTGCTCGCGGTAGCCCTGGTCGGCTTCACCGGGTTCCTCGGCGTTCGGGCGCGGACGACCGGGATCGTGCTGATCGGATTCCAGGCGGCCGCGGTCGCCGCCTGCCACCGGCGGCAGCACATGCAGCAGACCCGAGAGCCGCAGCACGGCATCGATCGCGGCCTCCCAATCCTTGGCCGCGGTGCCGACCGGCAACATGCCCAGCGTCCAGTTGCCCTCACTCCACAACTGCTGCACGGTATGCGGCAGCGTTTCGATGAAGTGGACCATCCGCTGGTCGACGGCGTGGCGGGCGACGTCCGGATTGGTGGCGAAGACCACGCGGTCGCCGATCGCGCCGAGCAGTTCCAGATCGGCGTCCTTGGGCGGGGAGGCGGTTTTCAGGCGCAGGTCGATATCGATGTCCGAGCCGATCTGGCGGCGCACGGCGACCAGCGTCGCGGCGTCCTCCAGATCGAACAGAACGAACTTCTCGCCCTTGCGATTACCGGAAACCACATCGATCGCGGACAGATACCCCAGTTTGGCCATCGCGCCCCGCCGCCATGTCGATGCCAGCGAAGGTTCGACCGAAACGTAGGTGTATCCCTGGGATTTGGCCCAGACCTGCCGTACGTGTCCGGTCCGCTGCCGCTGCACGCGATCGAAATACAGCAGTACGATCGCACCTACCAGTGCGATCGCCGCGAGGCCGAACCAGATTGCTGCTGTCATCGCACCTGAGTCTAGTGGGTTCGGGTGCAATTGCTCGCGCCCGTTCGTCCCGCGGTTCGCGCCTGCCTTCCGACGTCACACCCCCGAGCGGGCACGGCGGAGGCGCCGCACCCGCGGCGCCGCACTCACGGCGCGGGTGCGGTTGTCGAAACTCGTTGTGGGGCATCGTCGGCCGCCGCATCGAGGAAGGTGCGCAGCAGCGCGGCGACCGCGGCGGGGTGGGTCACGGGCGGGGTGTGCGCGACACCGTCCAGCAATTCCAGCGGTTCCGCGCCGGGTAGCGCGGCGGCGAGGGCGGCGCCGGACGCAGCCGGAATGGGCAGGTCGGCGCCGCCGTGGACGACCAACGCCGGGGCGGTGATCTCGGCGAGGCGGCCGGCGATTCCGTCGGCGCCCATCAGCACACCGACCGCACGAGCGAGTCGATCGGCAGGCTGCCGTCGTATCCGGGCCAGCCAGTGCTCGACCGCCTCGGCGTCACCCAGCAGCAGATCGAGAACCGCGCCCCCGGTCGCCTCGATCGCACCGGCGGCGAAACCGTCCCGGATGCGAGCCATTTGTTCCAGCGCCGGGCCGGGGAACGGATCCGCGGCGGTATCGATGAGTGTCAAGCTCCGAATACGTGCCGGGGCCAGCAGTGCCGCCCGCAGCGCGGTGAATCCGCCCTGCGAGTGACCGACGATGTGAGCGGCCGGCACGTCGAGCGCGTCGAGGACGCTCAGGGCGTCGCGCGCGGCGTCCCAATAGGTGAAGGGCAGACCGTCGTCCTCGGTATCGCCGTGCAGCCGGAAGTCGAAGCGGATGCGGCGGTAGCCGGAGAGGTTCGAGACGACGCCGTCCCACATGGTCGAGTCCATGAGGTTGCCGTGCAGGAAGAGGACGGCCGGGCCGGTGCCGCCGGAGTCGCGGAGATGGAAGCGCCGGCTTCGGGTGGCGAGGGTGTTCATCGTGCTCCTTTCTGGTCGGATATCTCCATCCCACTCCGCTCAGGACGCCACGACGAGGTAGTTTTACGACCGGTTATGGTCGAAACAGGTCAACACGTACTCGGCGTCGGCTACGCACCCGCTGCTGCGGGCCGTGCGGTCGAGTTGCGGCGCCTCCCGGATGTTTTCCGGGGCGTGGTGCGGCACCGGCCGGTTCGCCCGGATTTCCACGTCGTCGGTGTGATCACCGGTGGCGCGGGCCGGCATGCCGTCGACTTCCGCCCGGACGATCTGGCCGCGGGCACGGTGTTCTGGTTGCGGCCCGGGCAGGTTCATCAGGTGCTCGATGCCGACCGGCTGCACGGAACGGCGATCCTGTTCACCCCCGACGCCCTCGCCCCCGGCAATCGGATCGCGACGTTCGCCGACGATGCGGTCCGGCCGAGCCGATGGGCGATGGATCCGCGAGATCCGCTCGTCCCGACCGCACTGCGACATCTGGAATTGGTGCTCGCCGCGCCGTCGTGCGCTCGCGATATCGCCGACGCACTCCGCCTGGCGCTCACCCCGCTCGTGGCCGCGGCGCCGGGCGCTGCGGCGGACAACGGGCCGGTGTCCGCGGTCTTCGCGCGTTTCGCGGCGGCGGTCGAAGCCGAATTTCCCCGGCGGCATCGGGTCGGTGACTACGAGCGGGCCGTGCACGCCGGCACCAAGACCATCGACCGGTCGGTGCGCCGGGCCCGGGGTATCAGCGCGAAGCGGTATCTCGACGAGCGACTGGCGCTGGAAGCCCGCCGCCGCCTGGCCACCACCGACGTCACCGTCGCAGCGCTGGCGCGCGAACTCGGTTTCTCCGAGGCCACCAACTTCGTGAAGTTCTACCGCCGCATGACCGGCACGACCCCCGCCTCCGTGCGGCAGTGACGATGCAATCCGCCGCAGCGATGCGGAGGCGAACTACCTCGGCAACTGGGTGCTGATGATGATCTTCGCCTTGATGGACCCGTCCGGGTTCTTGTCGCCCTGTACGACCACCATGTCGCCCTGTTTCAGATCGGAGACCTTCCCGGATCCCATCGAGATCACCTGGGTCTGCGCGTCCGTGTGCACGGTGACCGAGTTGCCCAGCATCGACTGCAGCATGATGGTCGTTCCGTCGTTGCTGTTCACGGTCCCCATGGTCGCCCCGAGACCGTCGATGTCGCCGAGGCCCGGTAGCTGCGGGAGGCTGGGTTGCGCGCCGCCGGACGGGTTGGGCGGGACGACCGGTACGCGCGTCGGCGCGGGCCGGCCGGTGGCGGCCGCATCGGAGGACGAGGAGTCGTTGCCGGCGAGCAGCAGGCCCGCGGCGATACCGCCGAGGACCACCAGGACGAAGACGGCCGCGGTCAGCGCGATCCACAGGCCGGTGCGGTGGCGCCGCGGCGGTTCGACGGGCAGTCCGGTCGGGCCGACCGCTCCCTGCGGGCCGGTGGGGCCGGGGGCGCCGGAACCGTAAGGGGGGTATTCACCCGGTTCGCTGTACCCGGATTCGTAGGCGCCCCATTGGCTGTCGTAGGGCGGAAGTTCGCGGGTCGCGTTCGGGCCGGGCGATTGTTCGAAGTACCGGCCCTGATATTCGGGATGGGACGGGAATTCGTAGGGCCCGGGATGTCCGTAGGGGCGAGTGCTCTCGTACGGCTCGGGGCTCTGACCGTACGCTTCCGAGTATTCCGTCGTGTGGTCGGCGCCGTCGTCCGGATGCCGGCCCGATGCGCCGAGCTTCTCGGTCGGCGTATCGGGTGAATCCGGACGCTGCGCCCACGGGTCGCTCGGATTCGTCATGCTCACCAGGGTAGGTGCAGATCGGCGTTGCTTCAGCGAAGTGCGACAACCTCGGAAACCTGAGCGGGCGGAATCCGGCGGATACGCGGGGCGCGGTGTGCGATTCACTCACACACCGCGCCCCGATCATCGAATCCCGGACGGCTCGGTCGTCACCGTCCGACGATCAGCCCGTCGCCGTCGGGTGCGACGTTGACCTTCACCAGGTCGCCGTCGGTGACCTCACCGGCCAGCAGCTCCTTGGCGAGCGAATCGCCGATGGCCTGCTGGATCAGGCGGCGCAGCGGCCGGGCGCCGTAGACCGGGTCGTAGCCGCGCACGGCCAGCCAGAACCGCGCCGAATCGCTGACGTCCAGCTTCAGCCGCCGCTGCGAGAGCCGCTTCTGCAGCTGCGCCAACTGGATGTCGACGATGTTCTCGAGCTGCTCCTCGTTGAGCGCGGAGAACATCACCACGTCGTCGAGGCGGTTGAGGAATTCCGGTTTGAACGCCGAGCGCACGGCGTTCATCACGAACTCCTTGTCGCCACCGGCACCCAGGTTGGAGGTGAGGATGAGGATGGTGTTGCGGAAGTCCACCGTGCGGCCTTGGCCGTCGGTGAGCCGCCCCTCGTCCAATACCTGCAGCAGGATGTCGAAGACATCGGGGTGCGCCTTTTCGATCTCGTCGAACAGCACCACCGTGTACGGCCGTCGCCGGACCGCCTCGGTGAGCTGACCGCCCTGGTCGTAGCCGACATATCCGGGCGGGGCGCCGACGAGGCGAGCCACCGAATGCTTCTCGGAGTACTCGCTCATATCGATGCGGGTCATCGCGCGCTCGTCGTCGAACAGGAAGTCCGCGAGAGCCTTCGCCAGCTCGGTCTTACCGACACCGGTGGGTCCGACGAACATGAACGAGCCCGTCGGCCGGTTGGGGTCGGCGACCCCGGCCCGGGCGCGGCGCACCGCGTCGGAGACCGCGGTCACGGCCTCGGCCTGTCCGACCACTCGATGCCCGAGTTCCTCCTCCATCCGCAGCAGCTTCTGGGTTTCACCCTCGAGCATGCGGCCGACCGGGATGCCGGTCCACGAGGAGACCACTTCGGCGATGTCGTCCGGACCGACCTCCTCCTTGAGCATCACCTCGTCCTCGAGGCTGCCGCTGCCGGCCTTGCCCGCGTTCTTCTCGGCCTCCGCGAGCTGCTTCTCCAGCTGCGGGATGCGGCCGTACCGCAGTTCGGCGGCCTTGCCGAGATCACCGTCGCGTTCGGCGCGCTCGGATTCACCGCGCAGCGATTCCAGCTGCTCCTTGATGGTGCGGACCGAGTCGATGGCCTGCTTCTCGTTCTGCCAGCGCGCCATCAGCTGGTTCAGCTTCTCGCGGTCGTCGGCCAGTTCCTGGCGCAACTTGTCGAGTCGCTGCTTGGACGCCTCGTCGGTTTCCTTGGCGAGGGCGACCTCCTCGATCTCGAGGCGGCGCACCGCCCGTTCGACCTCGTCGATCTCGACCGGCCGCGAGTCGATCTCCATGCGCAGCCGCGAGGCCGACTCGTCGACCAGGTCGATCGCCTTGTCGGGCAGGAACCGCGAGGTGATGTAGCGATCGCTGAGGGTCGCGGCCGCCACCAGCGCGGAGTCGGTGATCCGCACGCCGTGGTGTACCTCGTAGCGCTCCTTGAGTCCGCGCAGGATGCCGATGGTGTCCTCCACCGAGGGCTCGCCGACCAGCACCTGCTGGAAGCGGCGCTCGAGGGCGGCGTCCTTCTCGATGTGCTTACGGTATTCGTCGAGCGTGGTCGCACCGACCAGGCGCAGTTCACCGCGCGCCAGCATCGGCTTGATCATGTTGCCGGCGTCCATGGCCGATTCGCCGGTCGCGCCGGCGCCGACGATGGTGTGCAGCTCGTCGATGAACGTAATGATCTGTCCGGCACTGGATTTGATCTCCTCCAGCACCGCCTTGAGCCGTTCCTCGAACTCACCGCGATACTTCGCGCCGGCCACCATCGCACCAAGGTCCAGCGAGACCAGCGTCTTCCCGCGCAGCGATTCCGGAACGTCCCCGGCGACGATGCGCTGGGCCAGCCCCTCGACGATGGCGGTCTTACCGACACCGGGCTCGCCGATGAGAACCGGGTTGTTCTTGGTGCGCCGGCTCAGCACCTGCACCACGCGCCGGATCTCGGTGTCGCGGCCGATGACCGGATCGAGTTTGCCCTCGCGCGCGGCGGCGGTGAGGTCGGTGGAGTACTTCTCCAGCGCCTGATAGGTGCCCTCGGGGTCCGCGCTGGTCACGCGGGTGTTGCCACGCACGGCGGTGAACGCCTCGCGCAGCGCGTCCGCGGTGGCGCCGTACTTCAGCAGCAGCTGCGAGACATCGGAGTCACCTTCGGCGAGACCCACCACGACATGCTCGGTGGAGACGTACTCGTCACCGAGTTCGGTGGCGAGGTGCTGGCCGGCGGTGAGCGCGGCGAGCGCTTCCCGGCCGAGCTGCGGCTGCGTGGTGGCGCCGGTCGCGCGGGGCAGCCGGTCGACGATGTCCTGTGCCTCGCGTCGCACCGTTGCCGGGTCGACCGCGACAGCCTTGAGCAGGGGGGCGGCGATGCCGTCGGTTTGATCCAGCAGCGCCACCAGCAAGTGAGCCGGACGAATCTCCGGATTTCCGGCGGCCGAAGCCGCCTGCAGGGCAGCCGTCAGGGCAGCCTGAGTCTTGGTGGTGGGGTTGAACGAGTCCACGATCACCTTCCTACGGTCGTCTCGCGTTGTGGTCGGTCGGGTCCGGGCGGTCCGACTCTTCTGAGTAGTCCAACGCGGTAGGAGTTGAGTCTGTTCCGCTCAAGTTTGACATATTTCAGGAACCTGTGGCCAATCGTTTCACCCTTGGTGGATCTGGGTAAAGTGATCCGCTCATCACCGCACGACCACGGTTTTTTCGGGGATACTGGTCCGCGGGGGCCGACGACACGGCAGCTGTAGTCGGACACATTGAAGGAAAGGAAGCTCGACGTCGTGGATGCGCGTTCGGCAGCGCTGGTCCGCGCCAACTTCCGGTCGATCGTCGAGGCGCCGCAAGGGCCCGAACGATTGATCGGCGCGTTTTACAGGCATCTGTTCGCGGAGGCTCCCGGCCTGCGCGAATTGTTCCCGCACACGATGGATATGCAGCCCAAGCGGGTTGTCACCGCCATCCAGTTCGTGCTGGATCATCTGGAGAACTGGGACCGCGCGCAGCGGTTCCTGGAACAGTTGGCCCTCGACCACCGCAAATACGGTGTCGCGGCGGCACATTACGATGCCGCCGGACGCGCGTTGCTCGCTGCCTTCGTCACCTACAACGGTCCGCTCTGGACACCCGATCTGGAGGACGGCTGGCGCGATATCGCCATCCTGATCTCGGCCTCGATGGCCATCGGCGCCAATTCCGACACCTCGCGACCGTATTGGGAAGCGACGGTGGTCGGCCATCGGCGCGTACTCGACGACCTGGCGATCGTGCGCCTGCAGTCCGACGAGCCGATCCCCTACCAGGCCGGGCAGTACGTACCGGTCTCGATCCCGCAGCGGCCGAAGATGTGGCGGTATCTGTCCCCGGCCATTCCCACGAACCCGTACGGCGAGATCGAATTCCACGTCCGCAAGATCCGCACCGGCTGGGTCAGTCCCGCGATCGTCGGCGAAACCGAGGTCGGCGACACCTGGTTGATCGCCGGGCCGCTGGGCGGCCTGCACATCGACACCGAATCCCAGCGCGACGTGCTGATGATCGGCTCCGGGACCGGAATCGCACCGCTGCGCGCCCAGTTGATCGAGATGGGCCGGCGCGGCGTGAACCCACGCGTGCACTTCTTCATCGGCGGCCGCTATCCGTGCGATCTGTACGACGTGGAGAACATGTGGCAGCTGTCGCTGAGCAATCCGTGGCTGACGGTGGTGCCGGTCTGTGAGAGCGACACGAATCCGTGGTGGCATCCACATCCGCCCGCGGACCCGCCGTACGGCATGCATCGGCGGCTGATCGGGAATCTGGGCGCGGTCGTGGCCAGCTTCGGCTCGTGGTCGGATCGGCAGATCCAGATCGCCGGATCGGCGCGGATGATCGCCGACACCAAGCGGGCGCTGCTGGCGGTCGGCACCCCCGAACACATCATCAGCGCCGACCCGGTGTGAGCGGCAATCGGTAGGCAACCCGGCGTCCGCGGCGTACCTTGGTGGGCGGGCGCGAGCGCACGGGACTGCGCCCGGCACAAGACTTTTCGGGGGCGGGAGCTGTCCCTCGGATCACAGGAGGAACGGTGACGTTGGGTCCGGATGAGACCGGGGAGATTCGGCTGGACGCGCCGACGGAATGGTCGTCGACCGTCGTCGGACATCATCGGCTGCGCCACGATCTCGCGGTGGTCCGGTTGATCGGCGAATTCGTCCCGTTCGAGGCGGGCCAATCGGTCGAGGTCCAGATTCCACAGCATCCGGGTATGCGCCGCCGGCTGTCGCCCGCGCTGCCGCCCTCACTGGACGGCAAACTCGAATTCCACGTCCGCACCGTCCCGGGCGGATGGTGCAGCGGATCGATCGTCACCGAAACGGCTCCCGGCGACGAGTGGCGGATCAGCGCTCCCGCCGGGTGGCTGAGCGTCGACCCCGGCACCACCGACCTCGTGATGATCGCCGGCGGAACAGGTCTGGCGCCGATGCGCTCGCTCCTGCTGGATCTGTCCCGTCGCCCGGAGCCGCCGCGCACCCATCTGTTCATCGGTGGACGCAGCCCGCGCGACCTCTACGCCTCCGACATGCTCTACCTGCTCGCCGGCGAAATGCCTTGGCTCACGGTGATTCCCGTGGTCGAGAGGGCCGAGGACCCGAATTGGGTCGACCAGTGGTACGAGAGCTGCCGCGTGGATGTCGGATTCGATGTCGACGAGATGATGGAGGGCACGCTGGCCGACGTGGTGGGCGATATGGGCCCGCTGCTGCACCACCAGGTCCTGGTGTGCGGTTCGCCCGGAATGACCCAGGCCACGCTGGAAGTGCTGGTCAATACGGGTACGCCGCCGGAGGCGATCCGCTTCGACGGGCTCTGATCCGCGCCGGGGCCGACTAGAACAGCGGATCGTGGCGAATGTTCTCGGTGGGCGTGCCCGCCGCCATCAACCGGAATTTGGTGGTCTGCACCGTACTCGGTGATCCGACGATCTGGACATCGCAGTCCGACCAGTCGCCGCCGCGGGCCACGACCGCTCCGATCTGTCCCGTTTCGCGCGGCGCTATGCCCGGAAGATCGGGCTCGACACGTTCCGGATGGTAATACCACCAGGGGTTTTCGTCGCTTTCGGTGACCGGAACGACGGTGAGCCATTTGTTCGCGACGGCCAGTTCGCTCAGCGTCGGCAGATCGTAGAGATCGCACGGATGGTGACCGCCGACGAACAGGTGGACCTTCGGATTGGACCGGCGTTGCGACATCGCCAGCAATTGCGCGCGCAGCGGAGCGATTCCGGTGCCGCAGCCGACCATCAGCATCTTGCGGCGCGTGTTGCGCGGCACCCCCAGCCCGCCGAGCGGCGCCCCGAGCAGCCACTGGTCGCCGATCGCGGTATGGCCGACCATCGCCGGACTGACCCAGCCGCCACTGACGCTGCGAATATGAAATTCGATCTCGCCCTGGGGATTCGCCGGAATCGCCGGGGACAGGTACCGCCACATCCGCGGGCGGGCCGGGATCTGCACACTCACATATTGTCCGGCCGCGTAGGTCATGGGCTGGTCGAGCTGCAGCCGGACGACGGCCAGATTGCACAGCACCTCGCGATGTTCGACGACGGTTCCGGTCCAGACCGGCGGCGTCGTCTCCTGGTCGGCGGCGCCGATCATCGTCTGGGTGATCAACGCGAGGCCGGCGTCCCAGGCATGTTCCACCTCATCGGTCCACAATTCGGTGCCGGCATGTGCACGCAGGGCGCCCTTGAGCGAATTACCCACGGCCGCATAATGTTCGGCTACCACACCGTATTTGCGATGGTCGCGGCCGAGCTGCGCCAGGAAGGGCAGCAGTTGCTCGGGCTCCTCCAGCCGGTCCACGGCATACCCGATGGCCTTGACCAGCCGGTCGCGCTGCACCTCCAGAGCGGCGGGGAAGAAATCCCGGAGCTGCGGATATTCGGTGAACAGCAGGGCGTAGAAGGATCGGGCGAGCTGTTCGGGGCCGCCTTCCTCCGCGGCCACCGCCTTGAACGTGGTTCTGATCAGCGCGACGGTCCGCGAATCCATCTGTCCACAACCCCATTTCGCACGTCGAACACGGGCCGGTCCGGTGAGCGCGGTGCCGCCGGACACGCGGCGCAAGCGATGGAGACCGAGTGTAGGCGAGGTTTGCCGGGCGCGGGACGCACTGAAGGAACAACAGGGAGGTAATTCGGCCGAACCGAGGTCCCGGAGTGTGTAGCCCCCTGGAAACCGACTCAAAGACCGTGACACGCCATGTATTTCGGCGTGTTCGAGAGTGGTTGCGCACGACTCGATATGCGATTTTCATATTTGCCGGGTGCATGCTGAGCGCCGAGACGACGCCGGGATACGCGAACAGCGCCCCCTATCCGGGGGCGCTGTCGCACGGTGTGTCCGGTCGCGGAACGGCACAGAGCCGAAACCGCCTACCGCCGTTTGTTGCGTGGCTGCCACACCACCAGTGCGGTACTGCGTTGCGGCGGAGCCATATCGGGCCGATGACCGGCGCGCAGGCGTTCGACCTCGGCGGTCAATTCACCCAACCGCTGCTGCAGCGCCTCGACCTGATTGGTGAGTTCGATGATCCGCTTGATCCCGGCCAGGTTGACGCCCTCGTCCTGGGACAGGCGCTGCACCTCGCGGAGCAGTTCCACATCCCGGGACGAATAACGTCGGCCGCCGCCGGAAGTGCGTTGCGGCGTAACCAATCCCAGCCTGTCGTAGGTCCGCAGCGTCTGCGCGTGCATTCCCGCCAGCTGAGCCGCCACCGAGATCATGAAGTACTCGGTGCCGGTTGCCCGATTCTTCGGATCACCGTTCATTACGCACCTGCCCAACCTGCGCGCGGGTCGAACCCGCCGGCCTTCTCCGTCTCCGCATAGCGCCGCAGCGCCTCGGTGGCTTCGTCGTCCAGCTTCTGCGGTACCGCGACCTTCACCGTGACCAGCAGGTCACCGGCGCCGCCGCCGCGCTTGGGCACACCGCGCCCGCGCACTCGCAGCGTCCGGCCGTCGGCGGTGCCGGGTGGCACCTTCACTCCGACTCTGCCTTCCAGTGTAGGCACGGAAACCGTTGTACCCAGCACCAATTCGCTGTAGCTGACCGGCAGCACCAGGGTCAGATCGTCGCCGTTGCGGCCGAAGACCTTGTCCTGGCTGACGTGCACGGTGACGTACAGGTCACCTGCGGGCGCGCCCCGCAGACCGGCCTCGCCCTGGCCCGCCAGCCGAATCCGCTGCCCGTCGCGCACCCCGGGCGGGATGCGCACGGTGATGGTGCGGGTCCGGTTCTGGATGCCGGTGCCGTGACAGTCGGTGCACGGGTCGTCGATGATCGAGCCGGTGCCACGGCAGTCGTCGCAGGGTTCGCTGAACCCGAACGCGCCCTGGTTGCGGCTGATCACGCCGGTTCCGTTGCAGTGCGGGCACACTCGCGGGCTGGTGCCCGGCTTGGCGCCGCTGCCGTGACAGGTCGTACACGGCGACGGACTGGTCATCCGCAGCGGAACGGTCACGCCCTGGGCCGCCTCGCGGAACCCGAGAGTCGTCTCGGTCTCCACGTCGCTGCCCCGTCGCGGGCGCGACGTGGTCCGTGTGCCACCGCGGTTGAACAGGCCGCCGAGGATATCCCCCAGACCGCCGTCACCCGCGCCGGCGGCCGCACCGCCGAAGATGTCACCCAGGTTGAATTCGTTGGAGAAGCCGCCACCGCCGGTGTAGCCGCCACCCGGGGCGTAGCCGCCGCGGCCGAAACCGCCGCTGGCGAACAACCGCCGGGCCTCGTCGTACTCCTTGCGCTTCTCCGGATCGGCCAGCACGGCATGCGCCTCGCTGACCGCTTTGAAGCGCTCCTCGGCCTTGGTATCTCCCGGATTCTTGTCCGGATGCAGATCCCGGGCCAGTTTCCGGTAGGCCTTCTTGATCTCGTCCTGGGTCGCGCTGGAGGAAATACCCAGCTCTTTGTAGAAGTCCTTTTCCAGCCACTCCCGATTCACCGGGCATCTCCTCCTTCCGTCACATTGCGCGACTGTGTGTTACTCGGCACCGTCGGCATCTCGGCCGGCATTCGCAGTGTCCGACGAATCGGACAGATCCGCTACCCCATCGGTGACTCCGACCAGCGCATGGCGCAGGACGCGGTCGCCGAAGCGGTAACCCTTACGCATGACCACCCCGATCACCGGGTTGTGTCCCTCACCCTCGTGCTGCACGGCCTCGTGCAGGGTCGGGTCGAAAGATTCACCCTCGACGCCGAATTCCTCGAGGCCCTGCTTCTGCAGCGCGTCGGCGAGCTTGTCCGCGACCGACTTCAGCGGTCCGGACTCGAGATCTCCGTGGGCACGGGCACGATCCAGATCGTCGAGCACACCGAGCAATTCGGTGACCACCGCGGCCTTGGCCGAGTCGATGGCGGCCTTGCGGTCGCGGTCGACGCGGCGGCGGTAGTTCGCGTACTCCGCGGTCAGCCGCTGCAGATCCGCAGTGCGCTCGGACAATTCGGCGCTGATGCTGTCGGCGAGGGCGTCGCCCTCGCCGGCCGAAGCGGAGGCCGAAGCCGTGTCGTTTCCGGCTGCGGCCTCGCTCACATCACCCTGCGGAGCGGACGGTTTCCCGTCCTGGTCGATCTTTCGGTTGTCGACGATGGTGACCGGCTCCTCTTTCGGGTTCTGTTCCGTCACTTCTTCTCCGGCTCTTCCACGACCTCTGCGTCGACCACGGTGTCGTCACCGGCGGACGCGTTGCCCGCACCGTCGGCGGCGGCGCCACCCTCGGCAGCCGAAGCCTCGTAGATCGCCTGGCCCAGCGCCTGCGATTCGGTGGCCAGCTTCTCCACCGCGGACTTCACCGCGGCGATATCGCTGCCCTGCAGGGCCTGCTTGGCCTCGGCGATGGCCGCTTCGACCTTCTCCTTGGTCTCGGCCGGCACCTTGTCGGAGTTGTCCGCGATGAACTTCTCGGTCTGGTGGACCAGCGACTCCGCCTGGTTGCGGGTCTCCGCCTCCTCGCGACGCGACTTGTCCTCGGCCGCGTGCGCCTCGGCGTCCTTGATCATCCGGTCGATCTCCTCCTTGGACAGGCCGGAGCCGTCCTGGATCTTGATCGTGTTCTCCTTACCGGTGCCCTTGTCCTTCGCGGTGACGTGGACGATGCCGTTGGCGTCGATGTCGAAGGTGACCTCGATCTGCGGCACGCCGCGCGGGGCCGGCGGGATGCCGGTCAGCTCGAAGGAGCCGAGCAGCTTGTTGTGCGAGGCGATTTCGCGCTCACCCTGGAAGACCTGGATCTGCACCGACGGCTGGTTGTCGTCGGCCGTGGTGAAGGTCTCCGACCGCTTGGTCGGGATGGTGGTGTTGCGCTCGATGAGCTTGGTCATCACGCCACCCTTGGTCTCGATACCCAGCGACAGCGGGGTGACATCGAGCAGCAGGACGTCCTTGACCTCACCCTTGAGCACACCGGCCTGCAGGGCGGCGCCGACGGCCACGACCTCGTCCGGGTTCACGCCCTTGTTGGGCTCCTTGCCGCCGGTCAGTTCCTTGACCAGCTCGGAGACCGCGGGCATACGGGTGGAGCCACCGACGAGCACGACGTGGTCGATGTCCTTGACCGAGATACCGGCGTCCTTGATCACCGACTGGAACGGCGCGCGGGTGCGGTCCAGCAGATCGGAGGTGATCTTCTGGAACTCGGCGCGGGTCAGCTGCTCGTCGAGGAACAGCGGGTTCTTCTCCGCGTCCACGGTGATGTAGGGCAGGTTGATCGAGGTGCTCTGCGAGGAGCTCAGTTCGATCTTGGCCTTCTCCGCGGCCTCACGCAGACGCTGCAGGGCCATCTTGTCCTTGGTCAGGTCGATGCCCGAGCTGGCCTTGAACTTGTCGACCAGCCAGGTGACGATCCGGTTGTCCCAGTCGTCGCCACCGAGGTGGTTGTCGCCGGAGGTGGCACGAACCTCGACGACGCCCTCGCCGATTTCCAGCAGCGAGACGTCGAAGGTGCCGCCACCGAGGTCGAAGACCAGGATGGTCTGCTCTTTGTCACCCTTGTCCAGGCCGTAGGCCAGCGCGGCGGCGGTCGGCTCGTTGACGATGCGCAGGACGTTCAGACCCGCGATCTGGCCGGCCTCCTTGGTGGCCTGGCGCTGCGCGTCCTCGAAGTAGGCGGGCACGGTGATCACCGCGTCGGTGATCTCCTCGCCCAGGTAGGCCTCGGCGTCGCGCTTGAGCTTCATGAGGGTACGGGCGCTGATCTCCTGCGCCGTGTACTTCTTGTCGTCGATCTCCACGGTCCAGTCCTCGCCCATGTGGCGCTTGACGGACTTGATGGTGCGATCGACGTTGGTCACCGCCTGGTTCTTCGCCGGCTGCCCGACGAGAACCTCTCCGTTCTTGGCGAACGCGACGACCGACGGGGTGGTGCGCGAACCTTCCGAGTTGGCGACGACGACCGGCTCACCGCCTTCGAGAACAGCGATGACCGAGTTCGTGGTCCCGAGGTCGATACCGACCGCACGAGCCATAGTGGTTCCTTACCTTTCTTTCGTGGTGATAGAGCCCGCAGCCATCGGGTTCCGAATCACCTGGGAGCGGTGGGTTTGGCTTCATGGTCGTTGCCGAGGTTCAT